>NZ_JABWQW010000026.1:0-85139 GCF_014268645.1 Pseudomonas sp. SWRI154 | reverse complement strand
GTTTATCCGTATAACCTGAACCGCCGTATACGGAACCGTACGTACGGTGGTGTGAGAGGACGGCGGATGTAAATCCGCCTCCTACTCGATGGCGATCAGTCAGCTAATGGCAGGAATTTGTCTTTCGCCAGGGATTTGCCGATCAATCCTCGATGCACTTCCAGAATCGCGTACGGGTTATCCGCCTTGGCAAGCAATGAGTGATAGTGCTCCTTGCGTTGTTCCTTGGTTTTCAGGTGCGCGACGCCATAGTCGGCTTTTGGCGTCTCGGCTGTTTCATAGTGAAAGTGCGCATACCAGAGTGGAAAACCGTTGCGGTCGTTGATTGCGTACTCCTGGAGGAAATCCTTTCGTGCGCCTTTCAAGGCTATGCGTCCTCCGAGCCGCGCGACTTGTATCAGGTTCTCCTTGAACAGGTGCTGCAGGTTGCCGTCGGTGGGCGGCAACTTCAGGCTCAGTTCGGTGCGCAGTGCGCGTCCCTTGGTGGTCAGGCTGGTCACGGCGTCGGATAACTGTTTGGACAGTGCTTGCTCCGCCGCTGTTGCCGGTGTTTGCGAAGCCGAGAACGCACGGTCGAGCTCGTGGGAAAGCTCGCGATAGCGATCTGCTTCGTTGCCCATTCGCTCTTCGAGTTCCTGAGGATATTTGCAGTACTTCTTATAGGCATCGGCGTTGCGTAGGCGTTCCGGCAGTTGGTCTAGCAGCGCACGCGCGTCGCTCTTGATCCTTCTGAGCGCTCTTGTCCTGGGAGCCGGGACGGGGCGCCGCTCTTCCACGACATCCCAGACTTCTTCGTGCTGCGAATAGGTGGCAAGCACATGGTCGTCGATTTCAGATCGCAACTCGACGACGTCTATCGGCATGTTTTCGTCGGCCGGTTTCAAATCACCAATCAATACGCCGCTTTTGCGGGTCTTGATCACCTTTTTCTGCGGCCGGCCGGACGATATCTTGGGGCGTTTAGGAGGACGTTTGCGCGGTTTTGGCTCAGGTTTGATCTCTGCCACCAAGCTTTTCGAGACATCCTGATACAGGCTTTCGACTAATTTGAGCAACCGGTCGAAATAGTTCTCCCTCAGATCGCTCGAATCGAGTGCTTTCAAACCGTGCAAGCCATCGAGCGCCTTGCCGTACTGTTCGGTCAGGGTCTCCAGGACCTCCAGGTGTTCCGAGGCGGTCAAGTCGTACAGGCGCATGTCGGAGTGCGAACGGACCTGCCTGATCAACGGCTCGATGATGTTTGTGAGGCTGGTGGACCGGCCACGATCGGTGGGGCTGAAAACCTGCGAGGCAAGAGTCGGTAGCTGCAACGCTTTTGTGGCCAGCGCGTTCCTTTCGTTGGGCGAACGGCCCTCGGTCAGGCGCTTGAATGCCTGCTCGCCGGCGGCACCCAGGTTCAACAGTTTCTCCAGGTATCGATCCTTGAGCTCCAGCCAATGGATCGAGCGGTCATTGATATCGGCCAGTTTGGTTAAATACCGCTCGTAGCGCTGGACATCGACGACCGCGCTCTCCACCAGTTCGAACCCTTTTGTCATGAATTGGGGGTGGGCGCCAAGCAGGTCTTGCAGATCCATTTCCACGACTACGTAGGCCTTGCGGGCGTCGTTGACCACGTTCTGCATCAACGCGTGATAGGTCCCGGAAGGCGGTTCGATGTTGAGCCGGGTGTAATCCGCTTCGTTGTCCAATATTTTCTGGCAAAGATCGACCTGTTCCTCCAGCAGCTCATAGAACACCTTGCGTTTGGCCGCGCGTTGCTCGTCGGTGTAGGTACTTGCTTCGTTGACCCTTTGCATCACCGTTTGAGCCGTGTCCACGGCTTGTTGCCGCCTGGCCTGTTGTGCGCTGAATTCGCGCAACTCTTCAATCAGCTGGGTCTTTCTTTGTGCGTTGAGACGGCGTTGCTCCATCACTCGGTTGCCTGGCATGCCTGCTCGCAGCCGCAAGCCCAAGTCGATGGACCAGTTGCCTGCACCGTCCGATCGGAGCATGGGTCCCTTTTTTGACTGATCGAGTGGATCGACAATGGTCACGCTTGCATCTGTTTCGACGCTGGCTTGATACAGGGTGTTTTCAACCAGCGCATGCCATTTGTTGCCGATCACGTACAAGCCCATTAGAGGGCCATTTTTAATAGGCTCGGGAAGTGAGGAAGGACGCGGCACTTGCATGCGCTGCAGTCGGGTGAGTTGCTCAGGGGTCAGGCGATTGCGGGCGTTGGCGAAGCTGAAGTCCAGCGCTGCGTCGTCGGTGTTGGCGTAGCCGGGCAAGGTAACGTAGCCCTCGTTGATGTCAGGCTGGACCGGTGCTGGCCATTGCTCGGGAAAGGCCCGCGGTGCGGGGGAGTCCACTGCCTGTGTCCTCAGCACTTGCGGCACCGCGGCGCGAGACGGGGCAGCAATGGAGGGGAACTGGCTCACCAGCATCGTGAGATTGAGCAGCAAATCGACGGTGGCGAGTTCCCGTGTCATGGGGTCGTTGCTGCTCAGCGCCGGGATGTCATGGTTGGCGCTGGCCATCAGGTTCCACAACCAGGCGACGGCCATGGCCGGGCCACGCAGCAACGGAACCAGCAACGTGTTGAATAACAGATTGCCGCCTTCGAGCAGTGCTGCCCAGCGGCTCTCGCGGTTGGACACTGATTCCCGATCGGCCTGGGCAACCAAGGCTCGCCCATTGCTGCCGTAGAGGTATTGCATCAGCTTGCCGTTATGCCGGAATTGTCGCAGCTCGTCGCTGGCCTCGTCGACGGCGATCGCCGCCGGGGCCGGCTTTTCGGGGGCGCTGAACTCATCACCCTGAAAAAAACGCACGATGTGCGGCTCCAGGAAACCGCCGTTGGCGTACACCGGGCGTGCGGCGTCGGACATCCATGTCAGCAGGCTGTCTTGCAAGCCTCCAGGTTTGACGATGGCCTGTAGCATCGCCGCTCGTGTTGGGAACTGCTGCAAGGAAGGCGAGTAAAAAGGCCGATACAGCAGGTGCGGGCCAGTTCGTACGTCCTCTGCCTCGATAATGAACATGTTGTCAACGATGTCGGGTTTAGCCTGGGATTTGCGCAAGAACGCCAAGTGGCGAATGACGACGCGCGGTCCACCCAATGGCTGGCTCTGTGCGTCGACCTGCAAGACTGCTTCGAGCAGACTCAAACCTTGGCGAGTCATGCCGTTCTCGTCGTTCAGTACCTGCTTCAACGCTTCGAGGACCAATTGCGCAGGGATCTGCTCGGCAAAAAAATCCTGGCGACGCTGCGCCTGGGGCAAGTCGTCGAACAGTTTTTGTTGCAAGTAACGGGGGTAGGTCGTGCCGATATCGACCTGTTCGATCAACCCGCCGTTGCGGGTAATGAAATCCACCGTCAGCCACATCGGAAGGGCCAACCCCTGGCGATGGCTGAGTTTCACGTTGGCGCTGGGCCGGGCGACGAGATTGTTGATGGCCAGCTCAGTCAGGCTCATCCGCCTCTGCTCGCTGATACCTACCGTGCCCGGATAACCGGCGGATACGGTGAAAGTGAGTACCACGTCGTCCGGTTGGTAATGGTTGGACGGGGACTTGGCCGGGCTGTTGTCGTTCGTTTTTCCCATCTTGTCGAGCAAGGCATCGGCGGTGAAGCGTTTGATGTCCTGGATATCGCTGAGATAGGTCTGGCCCTCGCTGCGCCTTCTCGCGCCAGCCAGCGCCAGGGTGTAATGCTGGAATTTCGTTTGCTCGACAACAGGCGCTTTCTTCAGCCATTCGGGTAACAACGGCGCAAGTTGTTCCGATGTTTCAGGCAGCAGGCGTGGGGCGTCGCGCAAGTCACGGGCGGGATCGGTCAACTCGCTATAAAGCGCTCCCAGCATCTGCTGGCCGATCGAGGAGGGCAGTCGGACCGTCTTGAGGTCGGCCAGTTGCTGCTCCAGCATCGATCCGGCCTGGGCGTCGAAGGCATTTCCGCCGATTTCGTAGCGTTGGAGGGTGACCGAGTCGACAACATAGCGGCTGGCAATCCGCTCGCGCCAGTGATTGTTGAAAGCCTCCATCGAATCAAAAGCCTTTACCGTGGCGCCCGGGCTGCAAAGAAGAATGACGAGGCCGTATGGGGTGTAATGAAGCAGGAGCAGGTCGGGGCTTGGCAACACAGTGCTGCGGATGCCTTGGACGAGCGTGCTTTCCAGGCTGTAGGCGTAGACGGGCGGAACGTTGTGACTGAAGCGCTGATCGCGATCGGGCCAGCGGACGATCTGGTCCAAGGCCACGCGTGCGGGTTGCGTGAGGCCCGATTGCTGCAGCGCATGGGTTTGCAACATGTTGCGCAGGGTGTCGCCGAGCCATCGCCAGCGGCTGATACTGCTCTTGGTGGCAGCTGGGGAGGCGGGATCGATGTTAGCGTTCCAATAGCGAGTCAGGGCGTGCTCCAGCCCGATTGGCACGGTCCAAGGCAGCTCGAGCACGAGCTTTTCGACGACACTGATATCCAGGCTGGCGCCCGTATCGAGGCGAAGACGCCGGGGGAACGCGTCCGAAAGAAACGCATCGAGGGCGCCGTGTGAACTGAAGTCCACGGGCGTGCCCAGGGCCAGGTAATCGAGTACCAGGGGCATGAACGGGCGGGCGATCCAGGCTTTGCCGGTGGCATCCGGTGTCGCCAGTTGGGTCTTGGAAAGGTCGATATCCAGCGTGGGGTATTTTTCTTTGAGGGTCAGTTCAAGCATGGTTTGCGCGACCTGCTCGAAGGTCGGGCGACCGGCAAACTGCTGGCTGACGCGTTCGGCTAACGCAGAGGGACGATCGGTTGGGGAGGCTGAGGTCATAAGAAGTCCTTTTCATACGCTCATGGCCGCAGGATGGCGGCGATAGAAGTATCGCCGCCCCGGTTGCTTGAAGGCGGTATATAAATACCGCCCGCATGGACGTGGGGTGTGCCAGGGCTTGTCGGGGCTTTTTATGCTACGGGGATAAGGGCAGTGGCTTGCGAGGTTCCGTAGCCTGTCAGGCGGGATCGGCGCCCAGCACCACATTCAGCGCGCTGCGGGCATCGTCCAGTTGCACCAGCGTGGCATGGCGAGCGCCAAGGGCGTCGCGGTTCTCGATGGCGGTGAGGATCGCTTTATGTCGGGGCATCGCCAGCTCATGCAGGTTGGGCCGCTGGTTGGAGTGCTTGAGCGCCTCGGCGATGGCCACCGACAGCATGTTGCACAAGTTGGCGAGCAGGTCGTTGTGGGTGGCGTCGGCGATGCGGCTGTGGAAGTCCAGGTCCGGTTGCAGCAGCGCCTCGGGGGTCGGAGCTGCTTCCATGCGCTGGTAGGCTTCGTTGATGGCAGCGATGTCTTCGTCGGTGGCGAATTGCGCGGCGAGAGCGGCGGCAGCCGGCTCGATGATGCTGCGCACGCTGGTCAGCAGGTTGAAAAATTCATTTTGCGGGCTGCTTTGCATCAGCCAATGCAGCACATCGGGATCGAGCATGTGCCATTCCCGACGCGGCTTGACCACCGTGCCCACGCGCGGTCGCGAATACACCAGGCCCTTGGCGACCAGCACCCGCGTGGCTTCGCGCAGCACCGGGCGGCTGACCGCATATTCTTCGCAGAGCAAGGCTTCGGCCGGCAGTTTGTCGTCGGGCTTGAAGCGCCCGGAGACGATCTGCATGCCCAGTTCCTGGACGATGCGCGCATGCATGCTTTTGCGGTCGGAGGGTTTGCGGTAATCCATGGGGCGCGGCGCGATCCTGTACGAGGGGGTGCCGCGCATAATAGCAGGCGCGGCGGGTATTCATCAGGCTAAACCCTTGGGGCTGTTGACCGTGTGGCGAGGGAGCTTGCTCCCGCTGGACTGCGAAGCAGGCCCCGGGGCGGTCGCTGCGCAACCGAGCGGGAGCAAGCTCCCTCGCCACAGTCAGGTGCGACAGCCAATTTTGATGTTGGATGTGCAACCGCTATCGCGAGCAAGCTCGCTCTCACAGGGAGAATGAGCTTAGTGAGAGTGGCGTGGCACCTCGGCCCCACGGCAACCCACCAGGAAGTCGAAGTCACAGCCCTGGTCCGCTTGCAGCACATGATCGATGTACAACTGGCGGTAGCCACCCACCAACAGTTGCTGCGGCGGGGCGAGGTCGGCCAGGCGCGCGGCGAGTTCGGCGTCCGGGATGTCCAGGTGCAGGCGGCCGCTGGCGCAATCGAGTTCGATCCAGTCGCCTTCCTTCACTGCCGCCAGAGGTCCGCCGGCCGCTGCTTCCGGTGCCACATGCAGCACCACGGTGCCGTAGGCGGTGCCGCTCATGCGCGCATCGGAAATCCGCACCATATCCGTCACGCCCTGGGCCAGCAGTTTGGCCGGCAAGCCCATGTTGCCGACTTCGGCCATGCCCGGATAACCCTTCGGTCCGCAGTTCTTCATCACCAGGATCGAGCTGGCATCAACGTCCAGTTCCGGGTCGTTGATCCGCGCCTTGTACTCGTCGAAGTTCTCGAACACCACCGCGCGGCCGCGATGCTGCATCAATTCGGCGGTGGCAGCGGAAGGCTTGAGCACTGCACCCAGTGGCGCCAGGTTTCCGCGCAGCACGCAGATACCACCGTCGGCGCGGATTGGGTTGTCGAGGGTGCGGATGACTTCGTCCTGGCCGTAGATCGGCGCGTCCTTGGTGTTTTCACCCAGGCTCTTGCCGTTGACGGTCAAGGCGTTCGGATGGGGGATCAGGTTGGCTTCGCCCAGACGCCGCAGCACAGCGGGCAAGCCGCCAGCGTAGTAAAACTCTTCCATCAGGAAGCGCCCGGACGGTTGCAGGTCGACGATGGTCGGCATGCCGCGACCGATGCGGGTCCAGTCGTCCAGGTCCAGTTGCACGCCGATGCGGCCGGCAATGGCCTTGAGGTGGATCACCGCGTTGGTCGAGCCACCAATGGCGGCGTTGACGCGAATGGCGTTTTCGAAGGCTTCCTTGGTCAGGATCTTCGACAGCTTGAGGTCTTCGCGGACCATCTCCACGGCGCGCATGCCGGACATGTGGGCCAGTACATAACGCCGCGCGTCCACCGCTGGAATGGCGGCGTTGTGAGGCAGGGACGTGCCGAGGGCTTCGGCCATGCAGGCCATGGTCGAAGCGGTGCCCATGGTGTTGCAAGTGCCGGCCGAGCGGGACATGCCGCCCTCGGCCGCGAGGAAATCGTCAATGGTGATGGTGCCGGCCTTGACCTGTTCGCTGAGCTGCCAGACCACGGTACCGGATCCGATGTCCTGGCCCTTGTGCTTGCCGTTGAGCATCGGCCCACCGGTGACGACGATGGCTGGCACGTCGCAGCTGGCGGCGCCCATCAACAGCGCGGGGGTGGTTTTGTCGCAACCGGTGAGCAGCACCACGCCATCGATCGGGTTGCCGCGAATGGCCTCTTCCACGTCCATGCTTGCCAGGTTGCGGGTCAACATGGCGGTGGGGCGCAGGTTCGATTCGCCATTGGAGAACACCGGGAATTCCACCGGGAAGCCCCCGGCCTCGATCACGCCGCGCTTGACGTGTTCGGCGATCTGCCGGAAGTGCGCGTTGCACGGTGTCAATTCCGACCAGGTGTTGCAGATGCCGATGATCGGCTTGCCATGGAACTGATGGTCGGCGATGCCCTGATTTTTCATCCAGCTGCGGTACATGAAGCCGTTCTTGTCGGCGGTGCCAAACCATTGGGCCGAGCGCAGGGAGGGTTTCTTATCAGACATGATCGATTCTCTTATTGTATGACTATATTGTTCTAGCTGAAGCGTAACATAAGCGCAAATTGCGCGGTTTGGAAGTGTTGTTGCTCAAATAGTATTACTATATAGTCCGGTTCAACGGAGGGGTTGTCCTGGCGGTCATTCGCGAGAGAAATCCCCAGAGCTTCTATAACAACAACAATCGGAGACCGGTCCCATGAGCCAGGAATTGCGGCTTATTCGTCGCATCACGCTGAAACTGATTCCCTTCCTGATCCTGCTTTACCTGATTGCCTACGTGGACCGCTCCGCCGTGGGCTTCGCCAAGCTGCACATGGGCGCCGACATCGGCATTGGCGACGCCGCCTACGGCCTGGGTGCGGGGCTGTTTTTCATTGGCTATTTCCTGCTGGAGATCCCCAGCAACCTGATGCTCGAACGCTTCGGTGCCCGACGCTGGTTCGCCCGGATCATGATCACCTGGGGCGCCATCACCATCGGCATGGCCTTCGTGCAAGGGCCGTACAGCTTCTATGTGATGCGCTTCTTGCTGGGCGCGGCCGAAGCCGGGTTCTTCCCAGGCGTGCTGTACTACATCACCCAGTGGTTCCCGGTGCGCCATCGCGGCAAGATCCTCGGCCTGTTCATTCTGTCCCAACCCATCGCGATGATGATCACCGGCCCCGTGTCCGGTGGCTTGTTGGGCATGGATGGCATCCTCGGCCTGCATGGCTGGCAGTGGCTGTTCATCGTCATTGGCATGCCGGCGGTGCTGTTGACCTGGCCGGTGCTGCGTTATCTGCCGGACGGCCCGCACCAGGTCAAATGGATGGACCAGAGCGAAAAGGATTGGCTGACCGGAGAGTTGAAAAAGGACCTCGAAGAATACGGCCAGACCCGCCATGGCAATCCGCTGCATGCGCTTAAAGACAAGCGTGTGTTGCTGCTGGCGTTGTTCTATCTGCCGGTGACCCTGAGCATCTACGGCCTGGGCCTGTGGCTGCCGACACTGATCAAGCAGTTCGGTGGCACGGACCTGGTGACCGGATTCGTGTCCTCGGTGCCTTACATCTTCGGCATTATCGGGCTGTTGATCATTCCACGCAGTTCCGACCGCTTGAATGATCGCTACGGCCACTTGGCGGTGTTGTACGTGCTGGGCGCCATAGGCCTGTTCCTCAGTGCCTGGCTGTCGGTGCCGGTGCTGCAACTGGCGGCGTTGTGCCTGGTGGCGTTCGCGCTGTTTTCCTGCACCGCGGTGTTCTGGACCTTGCCCGGGCGTTTCTTTGCCGGTGCCAGTGCGGCGGCGGGCATTGCGCTGATCAATTCGGTGGGCAACCTGGGTGGCTACATCGGACCGTTCGTAATCGGTGCGCTGAAGGAATACACCGGTAATCTGGCGTCGGGGCTGTATTTCCTCTCGTGTGTGATGGTGTTCGGCCTGGTGTTGACCGGCGTGGTCTATCGCCTGCTGGAGCGTAAGCACGTGTTGCCGGCCGATCAGTTCGCCGCCAGCGCCCGTGGGGCAACGCGTACCTGAGGTCACTGCGATCAATTATGGAAGAGCTTTTGTGGCGAGGGAGCTTGCTCCCGCTCGACTGCGCAGCAGTCGCAATATGGGCGATGTGTTTCGTCTGAATGAACTCGGCGCCTGAAGGTGGGGGTGCTTCGCCCCCCAGCGGGAGCAAGCTCCCTCGCCACAAAAGCCTGCTACGCCTATTCAAGTTTTGTTTACAGGGAGAAACCCCCATGCGTTTAGTTCAGTTCGAATTGAGTCACGGCGAGCGCCGCGTCGGTGTCGTCGATGGCGATCAGGTGCGCGAAGTGCAGGGCGCCGGTACTGTGCGGGAGCTGGCGCTGGCCGCCATCGAAGCGGGCGTGAAGCTTGAGCAGCAGGTCAATGGCCTGGGCCTGGGTGCCAGCCACGACTACGCGCAATTGCTCGCAGAGTTGCGCATCCTGCCGCCGTTGGATCACCCGGACCCGGCGCATCTGTTGGTCAGCGGTACCGGCCTGACCCATCTGGGCAGCGCCTCTGCCCGGGACAAGATGCATCAGCAGGCCGGTGACGAAAGCGCGATGACCGACACCATGCGCATCTTCAAATGGGGCGTGGAGGGCGGTAAACCCCAGGCCGGGCAGGCCGGCGTGCAGCCGGAATGGTTCTACAAGGGCGACGGCAGTATCGTCGTCCGTCCGGGCCAGCCGTTCCCGCTGCCGCCGTTTGCCGAAGACGCCGGCGAAGAACCGGAAATCAGCGGCCTGTACGTCATCGGCCACGACGGCAAGCCGTATCGACTGGGCTTTGCCGTGGGCAACGAATTTTCCGACCATGTGATGGAACGCAAGAATTACCTGTACCTGGCCCATTCGAAACTGCGCAGTTGCAGCTTTGGCCCGGAACTTCGCGTGGGTGAACTGCCTCAACATCTGTCCGGGACCAGTCGTATCCTGCGCAACGGCGAAGTGCTATGGCAGAACGAATTCCTCAGCGGCGAGGCGAACATGTGCCACAGCCTCGAAAATCTGGAGTTCCACCACTTCAAGTACAGTCAGTTCCTGCGCCCGGGGGATGTGCACGTTCACTTCTTCGGGACCGCGACTCTGTCGTTCGCCGATGGCATCCGCACCCAGCCGGGGGATGTGTTCGAAATCAGCCAGGCTGAATTCGGCGCGCCGCTGGTCAATGGCATTGCCCCGGTAGACGCGGTGTTCAACCCAGGTACTATCGGCACACTTTAAAGGAGACTTGCGATGAACCAGATCCTTGGCCACAACTACATCGGCGGCGCACGCAGCGCCGCCGGACAGACCCGCCTGCAAAGCGTCGACGCCAGCACCGGCGAGGCCTTGCCCCATGATTTCGTCCAGGCCACGGCTGAAGAAGTCGACGCTGCCGCCAAGGCCGCGGCGGCGGCTTACCCTGCTTATCGCAGCCTGAGCGCGGCGCGTCGGGCCGAGTTTCTCGACGCGATTGCCGATGAGTTGGACGCCTTGGGCGATGAGTTCGTCGCCGTGGTCTGTCGTGAAACTGCCTTGCCAGCCGCACGGATCCAGGGCGAACGCGGGCGCACCAGCGGGCAGATGCGCCTGTTTGCCAAGGTCTTGCGCCGTGGCGATTTCTACGGTGCGCGCATCGACCGCGCGTTGCCTGAGCGCACGCCGCTGCCGCGCCCGGACCTGCGCCAGTACCGCATCGGCCTCGGCCCGGTTGCGGTGTTCGGCGCCAGCAACTTCCCGCTGGCATTTTCCACCGCCGGTGGTGATACCGCCGCGGCCCTGGCCGCCGGTTGCCCGGTGGTGTTCAAGGCCCACAGCGGCCACATGGCCACGGCCGAACACGTGGCCGATGCGATCATTCGCGCAGCCGAAAAGACCTCGATGCCGGCCGGTGTGTTCAACATGATCTACGGCGGTGGTGTCGGCGAATGGCTGGTCAAGCATCCGGCGATCCAGGCCGTCGGCTTCACCGGTTCTCTCAAGGGCGGCCGTGCCCTATGCGACATGGCCGCCGCCCGGCCCCAGCCGATCCCGGTCTTCGCCGAGATGTCGAGCATCAACCCGGTGATCGTCTTGCCAAAAGCCTTGCAGGCCCGTGCCGACAGCGTTGCTCGCGACCTGACCGCCTCGGTGGTGCAGGGTTGCGGTCAGTTCTGCACCAACCCTGGGCTGGTGATCGGCATCCGCTCGCCTGAGTTCACCGCGTTCACCCAGCAGGTGGCGGCCCTGATCGGCGATCAGGCCCCCCAAACCATGCTCAACGCCGGCACGCTGCAAAGTTACGGCAAGGGCCTGCAAAAGTTGTTGGCTCACTCGGGCATCGAACACTTGGCCGGTCGCGAGCAGCAAGGCAACCAGGCCCAGCCGCAGTTGTTCAAGGCCGACGCCAGCCTGTTGATCAACGGCGACGAAGCGTTACAGGAAGAGGTCTTCGGCCCGACCACGATCTTTGTCGAAGTGGCGGACCAGGCGCAACTGACTGCCGCGCTGAACGGCCTGCACGGTCAGCTCACCGCTACGATCATTGGCGAGCCGGCGGACTTCGAACAGTTCGGCGAGCTCACGCCGTTGCTGGAACAGAAGGTCGGCCGCATCCTGCTCAACGGTTATCCAACCGGCGTCGAGGTCTGCGACTCGATGGTCCACGGCGGCCCGTATCCGGCGACCTCCGATGCCCGTGGCACGTCGGTCGGCACTTTGGCGATCGATCGTTTCCTGCGGCCGGTGTGCTTCCAGAACTACCCCGACAACCTCTTGCCGGAGCCGCTGAAAAACGCCAACCCGCTGGGCATCCAGCGGCTGGTGGATGGCGTACCGGGGCGCGAGGCGCTCTGAGGATCAGGCAGTCCATTGTGCTTTGATGGGCTGCCTGATCCAGGCAGGCCCGCTCCCACACTTCGAATGCGTTCGGGTGTGGGGCGGGCCTGTTTGCGTTGGCGAATGTGCCGGTGGCAGGTTTTTCGAACCTTAGGGGCCCAGGCCCGGTCCGACATTGGGTTATCATGCTGCCTTTCCCAATGACCGACTGATCGCCATGACTGCTTCCACCGACACCCTGCTGCACGCCCTCGAACACTGCGACATGCTGATCATTGACGGGCTGCACGCGTTCGATTTTTCCCTCGACGAGCAAGATCAGTTGCACGTTGAGTGCATGAACGGCCGCACCCTTGAGCACTGGCGTTTTACACCCGCGCAGATGCAGGCCGCGACGTTTGACGAAGCCCTGAAGCATTGGATCATCACCAGCGACTCGGGCGACCATCACCTGGAATGCGTGGAAGCGAGCAGCGGCCACGACGACGAGGACCAAGAAGATGAAGATGCGTAGTTTCTGGCCGTTGTTGATGGCCGGCAGCGTGGGCGCCATGGGCGTCCAGGCAGAAACCGCCGAACATTATCAATTGCTGGTCGGCTCCTACACGGCGGACCAGAGCCAAGGCATCTATCGCATGCAGTTCGACAGCCGCACTGGACAGCTCGACGCCAAGCCGCTGCAAGTAATCAAGACGGACAACCCTTCCTGGCTGACCCTTTCCAAGGATATGACCCGGTTGTTCGTGGTCAACGAAAACGGCCCGGGTCAGAAGGATCCGGTGGGCAAGGTCAGCAGCTACGCCATCGACCCGAAGACCCATGAACTGAGCCTGATCAATCAGGTACAAAGCCTGGGCAACGAGCCAACCCATTCCAGTCTGAGCCACGATGGCCAGCATTTGCTGGTCAGCAATTATTCCGTGCTGGAAAACCCGGGCGGCACCTTGGTGGTGCTGCCGGTGGGGCCAGGCGGCAAGCTGGCGCCGGTGATGCAGTCGGGCAGCCATCAGCCGAGCCGGGTCAATCCTGAGCGGCAGAAGTCCGGCCATGTGCATTCGGCGGTGCCTTCGCCAGACGGCAAGTACGTGTTTGCCAATGACCTGGGGGCGGACAAGGTCTTCGTCTACCGCTACGACCCCAAGGCCAACCCCGAGCTGCCCCTGACACCCGCCGACCCGGCATTCGTGCAGTTGCCGCCGGGCAGCGGGCCGCGTCACCTGTTGTTCAGCCGTGACGGCAAGCACGCCTGGCTGACCATGGAAATGACCGCCCAGGTCGCTGTATTCGACTACGCGGATGGCCGCCTGACCCAGCGCCAGCTTGTTGATTTGGCGGCAGACAAGCCCCAACCGGGCAGGGCAGCGGCGGCGCTGCATGCCTCCAAGGATGGCAAGTTTCTGTACGTCAGCAACCGCGGCACCACCAACGAACTTCTGGTATTGGCCATCGACCCGGCGACGGGCACGTTGAAGGAACTCCAGCGACGCTCTGTCGAAGGCGATCATCCGCGAGAATTCAGCCTCGATCCGAGCGAAAAATTCGTCCTGGTGGCCAATCAGAAGAGCAACCAGATCGTGGTCATCGAGCGTGATCCAAAGACCGGTCTGCTGGGCAAGACCGTGCAGAAGTTACCAATGGACGCGCCCAGCGATCTGAAATTCCTGGTCCGTCAATAGACTGAAGACCCCGATTGCCGGGGCCTTCGCAGTTGTATCAACGAGACTGATAGTCGCTAGTATTACAAAGCATTTCAAGACGAGACGCCTCGGCGCGTAAGTTTGCTTCACGGCCCCAACGGGCAAATCAGCTAACTGAATCCGAGGACTACCGCCATGAATCTGAATCTTTTCTCCGTGATCGCTGCTTCCGCCATTTCTGCTACCGTGGCCTTGCCAGCCAGTGCCAGCATCGAAATCAGCGACAAGAAAAACCGCACCCAGAGCTACACTGAAAAATACCTGCAACAGAGCGCCAATTTTTACGCGGCGCTGGACCACAAGACCCAACACTGAATCTCGCTGCAAATGAAGCCTGCGATCTTTTCATCTCCCTTAGCGTGCTAAAGAGAGAAAAGATCGCAGGCTTCGTGCGTCTGGGTAAAACCCTGTTGTGATATCACATAGCCATGTGTTTAAATTTGACGCTAGTTAATTGACTCCTTACCGATAAGGATCGACACCATGGCGATGCGTTTGGCGGCGATGCTGCTGTTTCTCTATTCCGCGCCGATTGTCTCGGCAGCCCAGCCAATTCCCGGCGAATTGGAAGTGGCTCGCGAACGGTTGTTGAGTTTGCTGAGCGACTGATCGGGCCGCGCGGCTTGAACATCATCATCGCTTTTGTGGCGAGGGAGCTTGCTCCCGCTGGACTGCGCAGCAGGCCTATTCGGTCTACAACCAAGGCGTCTGCTGCGCAGCCGAGCGGGAGCAAGCTCCCTCGCCACAGAAGCGCGCTCGCAAGACCAACATTTACTTGGCCATGATCGCCATGAACAGCTCGGAATCGAGCAGGCCCTGCAACCACTTCTGGAGCCGAGGGTAGGGCGCCAGGGAAAACCAGTCGCGATCGACATGGGCAAATTGGCGCACGAATGGCAGTAGCGCTACATCCGCCAGGCTCAGGTGGCCCGCAACCATGAACGGTCGGGATTCAAGCAGTTCTTCCAGCTTGCGGAGGAAAATTTCGCCTTCGCTGCGGTAATGTTCCTTCGGGTATTCGGGATGACGCTCCGGGTATTTGTAGCGATTCAAGTGGAGCTTGAACACTTGATCGTTTTCCTCGATCAACGCCGCCGTCAGCGCCTGGCCCTGGGCATCGTCCCGCAGTTTCCAATCCTGCGGATCGTGCAGGGCCAAGGCCCAGTGCATGATCTCCAGGCTTTCATCGATCACCCGACCATCGACCTGCAACACCGGCACCGTGCCTTTGCTCGACAACGCCAGCATCTCGGCAGGCTTGGCCTTGAGGCTGACTTCGACAGTGGCCACATCGATCGCGCTGTAGCGCAGCGCCATTCGCGCTCGCATGGCATACGGGCAACGGCGGAAGGAATAGAGCGTGGCGCGGCTCATTTCACTTCCACCGTGCTCAAACCGTTGCCCTGGCGGCGGACCTGAATCTGTACCGGAATCCGCTCGTGCATCTCCTGCACGTGGGAAATGACCGCGACTTTGCGGCCCTGGGCCTGCAAACCGTCGAGAGCGTCCATCGCCAGTTGCAGCGACTCGGGGTCGAGGCTGCCGAAGCCTTCGTCGATGAACAGCGACTCGATCTTCAGCGTGCTGGACGCCATCGAGGCCAGGCCCAGCGCAAGGGCGAGGGAGACCAGGAAGGTTTCGCCGCCGGATAACGAATGCACCGAGCGCAGCTCATCACCCATTTCCGTGTCCATCACCAGCAGGCCAAGCATGCTGCCGCCACGCTTGAGGCGATAGCGGCGCACCAGTTGTCGCAACTGGGCGTTGGCGTGGTGCACCAGCAAATCGAGGTTGTACGCCTGGGCCAGTTTGCGGAAACGGTCGCCAGTGGCCGAGCCGATCAACGCGTCCAGGCGTGCCCAGCGCTGGTACTCGGTATAAGCCTGCTCGATCTGTTGGGCCAGTGCCTGGTTGGCATTGTGTCGGCGTTGGTCCTCGGCCTGCCGGGCACGCAACTCGGCGCACTGTTGTTCGCTTGCTGCAAATTGATCCTGAAGCGCGGACAGGGCATCGGCCAATTCTTCCGGTGGCAGCTGGCCGTTGTGTTGGGCCTGGTGATTTTGCAGGCGCTGCTCGCGCTCGGTCAGCAGGACGCGGGCTTGTTCGACGGCTTTTTCGCTGTTGAGCAGGCGTTGCCGCAGTAGGCTGACCTGTTGCTCGTCGAGGCCCAGCAGGCCATCGAGCGCCGCGTCGTCCAGTTCAGGGTGAGAGGCGCGCCATTGCCCAATGCCAGCGGCCAGCGATTGTTGTTCGGCCTCCAAACCATGGGCCTGTTCACGACGGGCCTGGAGTTCGGCCGCCAGTTGCACAAGGTTGTTGCGCAGATCCTGCAACTGCTGATGGGCTGTTGCATCGGCATTGCGGGCCTGTTCCTGGGCCAGATCGAGCTGTTGCTGCCATTGTTCGGCACTGGCATGTTCGCCCAGCAGGTGCGTGAGTTTCCGCTGGCAGGATTGATGTTGTCCATTCAGCGCATTGAATTGCTGTTGCGCCGATTCCAATTGCTGTACGCGGGTCTGCTGGCGGTCCTGTTCTTTCTCCAGGGTTCGCTGACGCTGAAGCTGTTCGCTGAGTTCCTCGCGTTGCTGTTCCAGTTGCGCCAGGCGCTGGCTGATCCGCTGGTCAAGTTGCATGAACGTCGCTGCGGGTTCGCCGCGCAGGGCCTGTAGCGTGGCGGACGGCAACAGCGTGCTGAAATGCTCCAGTTCTTCATCCAGGCGCTGGCGATCCCGGGCCAGCTCCTGTTGCTGGTAGTTCAGATGCTGTGACGCCTGCTGGCTCGCCGTTTCGGCATCACGCAGTTGTTGCGACAGGCGCGCGGCGTCTTGTTGCAGGGTGAGCAGGGCAGCCTGGCGCTGTTCGTCCTGGCTGATGCGTTGGGTCAACTGGCTGTTTTGCTGGGCCAGCCAGGCGTCGCGCTTGTCCGAATCCTGGGCCAGCAACGGCTCCGACAGTGGATGGGCTTCGAGAGTTGGCGCGAGGCTTTGTTGTTGGGCCGCGAGTTGTTCCTGTTGCTGCTTGAATTCCTTGAGCTGGGCGATGACTCCGCTGTATTGCGCCCGCAGGTCGATGACTTTTTCATTGAGCAGGTCGACGGCCTTGCGCGCGTTGGCCTCTTCGCTTTCATCGAATCGTCCGAGGCTTTGCAGCAGCGCTTCGGGTTGATGGTAAGGATGTTCGATGCTGCCACACACCGGGCAGGGCTGGTTGTCCTGCAACTGTTCGCGCAGTTGCTCGACGCTTTCGCTGCGAGCCAGGCGCTGGCGCTCCAGTAGCTCACGGGTCACGGTCAGGGTCTGTTCGGCAACGGTCAGCTCGGCCTTGGCTTCGCCACCTTCACGTACCAGTCGATCGCGCTCCTGCAAGGCTTGTTGCTGGCGCTGCTCCAGTTGCGCGCTGCGGTTGTTCAGTTCCTGTTGACTGGCCCATAGCCGACTCAGTTCTTCGAACGCCCGCAGTTGCTTGCGATTGTCTTGCAGCAGGTTGCCCAGCAACTGGATCTGCTCGGCGACCGCTTGCGGTTCGGCACCGGCCTCCTTGTAGAGCACGTCGAGATTTTGTCGACGGGCCGCGAGATCATCGGCGGCGCGAGTTGCGTTCTGTTCCAGTAGGGCGAGTTCGTCCTGGCCCTTGTTCAGCCGATTGCCGATCAACATCAATTGTTGGAGGCGATCACGATAAGCACTCCAGGCATCACCCAGTGGCGCAAGATCGACGCTTTGCTCCAGTTCGCCGGCAATCCGTTGCAGGCGCTCGCTGACGTGGCGTTGCTGTTCGAGCAAGGTGTCGATGGTGCGTTGACCATCGCTGCAAGCCTGTTGGGCCTGTTGCAACTGCTCGGCGCCTTGAGCGACTTCCCTGGTCAGGCGAGCGAGATTGCTTTGTTCATCGAACGCCTGGCGCAGCAGCGGCGCGTTATCGTTGCTCTGCTGGCGGGCGGCAGCCAGCGCCAACTGCGCCACGCCCAGGGCCTTTTCCAGTTCGGTCTGTTGTTCATGCAGCTCGACCTGCTGCTGGGTCAGTTGCAGGATTCTGACGGCCAGCGGTTCAAGTTGCCGGGTCAACTCAGCCTGGCGGATGAATTGATGGCGCTGGGGCGCCAATTGCTCAAGGCGTGCCAGTTTCAGGCGCTCATTCGCCAGCGCAGCCCAATCGACCTGGGCCTGTTGCAATTGCTCGGCGGCACTGGCCTGTTCATCCTGCAATTGGCGCAGGTCCTTGAGCCAAGTGTGCTGCTGTTCCAGTTGCTTGAGCTGCGCCTGCTGGGCCTTGAGCAATTGCTGGGCTTGGTTGAAGCGCTGGTCCAGCTCGGCCCGGTCTTCAAGGGACAGCGGCGTGACGCCGGTGGCCTGGTCCTGTAGCACCTTGTGGGCTTCCTTGGCGTGCTTGGCCTTGTCGAAGGCGCGGCGCCCGAGGCGCGTATAGAGTGCAGTGTCGGTAAGCTTTTCCAGCAGCTCGCTGCGGTCGTTGTCGTCAGCCTTGAGGAAGGCGCTGAACTCGCTCTGGGCGAGCAGCACGGCACGGGTGAACTGCTCGAAGTTCAAACCGAGGGCGGCTTCGAGCTGGGTCTTGTATTCGCCTTTCTGGCTCGCCAGCAGTTGATCGTTGTCCAGGTCGCGAAGGCTCTGGCGGCTGGCTTGCAGCTTGCCGGCGGCTTTTTCCCGAGCGCGATTGGCTTCCCAGCGAGCGCGGTAGCGGCGGCCGTCGACGCCGCGAAAATCCACTTCGGCATAACCATCGCCCGTACCCCGGCGCAACAGTGTGCGTGGGTCACCCGTGGCGATTTCGCCGTCGGCGTCCGGCACCTTGGCGTCGCGACCGGTGTTGTTGAGGCGTGGCACCGCGCCGAACAAGGCCAGGCACAAGGCGTCGAGCAGGGTGCTTTTTCCGGCACCCGTGGGGCCGGTGATGGCGAACAGGCCAGCGCTGGCCAATGGCTCGGCGGTGAAGTCGATTTCGAAAGGGCCGGCCAGGGAGGCGAGGTTCTTGAGGCGGATCGCGAGAATCTTCATGGCTGCTCGCTCTCCGTCTGGACGTCTTGCAACAACAGGGCGAAGTCCCTGAGGGTCTGCTCGTCGACTTCATTGCCGTAGGTGTCCTGCCAGGCGCGGCTGAACAGTTCCTGCGGGCTGAGCTGGTCCAGTTCCACCAGTGCGCTGCCGTCATCGGCACCGCCGGCACCACCGTTGCCGGCATACTCGGCGGCGATTCGTACCAGGCGTACGGCTTTACCTTGCAGGGCGGTTTCCACCTGATGGCGCAAGTCCGGCTGCGGTTCGTCCAGGCGTACTCGTACTTCCAGCCAGGGCTGGCGCTGGACATCGGCCAACAGGTCGATGTCCGGCAGCTCCTTCAGTTGTACCAGCAGATCGGCCAATGGCACTGGCCCCAGGCGTTGCAGATTGACGGCACGGGGAATCAGCCGGGGTTCGACGTTTACCAGGGTTTCGCCATCCAGGGTGACGTCGAGAATCTGGTGCCGGTAGCCGATCTCGGAAAACGACAGCGGAATCGGCGAGCCGCTGTAGCGGATGCGTTCTTCGCCGTTGACCTTCTGTGGCTTGTGCAAGTGACCGAGGGCGACGTAGCTGATGCTCGGGCCGAACAGGCTGGCGGGCAAGGCCTCGGCGTTGCCGATGATCAGGCTGCGCTCGGAGTCCTCGGACACCGAGCCGCCGGCCATGTGCGCGTGGCTGACAGCGATCAGAGCTTGTCCTTTCTTGCGTTTACTGTTGGCGGCGGCGATCAGCCACTCATGGACCTGGCCGATGCCCCGCAAATAGTCGTCGCCCAGTTGTGCGCCGGTGACCTCGGCGGGGCGCAGGAAAGGCAAGGCCAGGCACCAGGCCTTGACCTTGCCTTTGGCATCCGGCAACGGCAGCAACAGACGCTCGACGTCGAGCTGCCCATCGTCCAGCCACAACACCCGGCCCAATGCGTGGGTGCGCAGGCGACGCATCAACGGCGCCGGCAATTCGATACGCGAGCCGGAGTCGTGGTTGCCGGCGATCATGACGATGGTGAGGTTGGCATTTTGTTCGTGGGCGCTGACGATAAAGTCGTACAGGCGCTCCTGGGCTTTGACCGGTGGGTTGACCGTGTCGAAGATGTCCCCGGCGATCAGCAGTGCGTCGGGCTTTTCGTTGGCCAGCTGACGCAGCAGCCATTCGAGGAAGCAGGCGTGTTCGAAGTCGCGATCCTGGCCGTGGAGGTTTTGCCCAAGGTGCCAATCGGAGGTGTGAAACAGACGCAAGGCAGACTCCAGAAAACAGAGGATGGCCGCGGGAAGAGAGGCGGCGCAAAAATGCAGAGTTTACTGGGAAATGGCGTTGGGGACTTGGTCAACTTCCCTGGATCGTCTAACGCCCGCTTTTGTGGCGAGGGAGCTTGCTCCCGCTCGATTGCCTAGCCCCCCCAATTCATCATTATGTGTGCAGCAGATCGCGGTGATGGTCCACAAAGTTCTGGGCGATTAATACATAGGAGGTATTTTTCCTTCGCCGCTTTGATCCCTGGTGTCATTTGCGCAGAAACACGGCACCGATCAGCGACGCAATGAGAGCAAGTAGCGCACCCGCCAAAAATGCCATTCCATAACCACCGCTCAACGCTGCTTGTGGTGCCAGACCGCTATCTACGAGGTAGTCACGGTGATACGAGGCCAGGCTGCTGATGATCGCCAAGCCCAAGGCTCCTCCCATCATGAAGGAGGTATTGACAAGACCGGATGCGAGGCCGGACTCACTTGCATCCACGTCGCCCATAGCGGCAACAAGCACCGGATTAAATGCCATTCCTGCACCAAATCCCAGCAGTAGCATGCCCGGCAAGATATCAAATAAGAAATTACCGTTTGCCGGCGTTCTGCTTAACAACAGAAGGCCTCCCGCGGCTAGTATCAAGCCCAAGACCAATGGGGGGGTGATACCAAAACGAATGATGAGCCTTGGGGATAGGCTCAATGAGCACACGGCCATCACAAGGTTGGCGGGCAGAAATGCAAGTCCTACTTCAAGGGGGGTATAACCCAAAACCTGTTGAAGGTAGAGGGCGCAAAGAAAAAACCAAGCGAACATTGAGGTAGCCCAGAGTATACCGATCAGGTTGGCTGTACTCAGGTTCCGCAGCCGGAACAGACGGAGGGGTACTAGCGGCTCTTTCAAGCGAACCTCTACGGCTAAGAACAGAATGAATGAGGACGCTGACAGTGTCAGCAAACTGAGTGTTTGCGTCGATCTCCATCCGGCATGATTGCCATTCATGACCGCGTAGACTGCCAGCATCAGTGCTCCGATGATTGTGATGGCGCCCAGCACATCGAGTGAGCCCTTTTTGGTGTTCTCGACAGGAGGAAGCAACCGGTAAGTTAGGCCGAGAACGATGAGCCCCAGAGGCACGTTGACCAAAAAAATCGAATGCCAGTCATAGGTGTTTGTCAAAATGCCGCCCAGCAACACGCCAATGCTGCCGCCACCAGCACACACGAAGCTATAGGAGCCGATGGCTTTTGCGCGTTCTATCGGGTCGGAGAAAAGGTGAATGATTAAAGATAGCGCCGTCGCGGTGACCAGCGCTCCGCCGAGACCTTGGAGTCCCCGTGCTGTTATCAGGACCCATTGGGTAGAGGCTAAGCCGCATCCCAATGAAGCCAGTGTGAAAAGAGTTACACCCCCGATAAAAATATTACGCTGTCCATACAAGTCGCCCAATCGACCAGCCAGCAGCAAAAAACCCCCAAACATCAGCAAATAGGCATTAATGATCCAAGCCAGCGAAGTATCGTTGAACCCCAATTCCCGTTTGATCGACGGCAGCGCGACATTGACGATCGTGGTGTCCAGCACAATCATCAATGTGGCGAGGCATATAAGCATCAACGCTTTCCAGCGTTTTTTACTGTAGGAAGCGTTGTGCGCAAAGCCTAGTTGCGAGTATTCGTTTATATTATTCATAAAATATCCTTGTGCTAGGTTGCTTTGGTGATCGTGCTCGTTTCATTTGCTTGTAGGAACTTGATGTAGGACTTTGGTGTGGGTATTGGTTTGTAGGTTTTTTCTGTCGGGTACAAGTTGGCTGCCCCATTTGCTTGGGAGTGATTGAGTCTAGAGTAATACAATATTTATTTTTTTCTAGTCTGGTTGATTCGTTCGCTTTTTATGTTGTAGGCTCGCTGCTGTCTGTTAATTGATTGGTTGTAACTATTTTTATTGCGCATCAACGGAGTGACGGTCGAGAGGCTGGGAGGGCTGAAATATATGAGCAGGCTCGCGAGTGGCTATGAGGAGCTTATATTCGATCGAATAGAAAAAGATCGAAATGACCCTGGTTGTACGCTGTCATACGGCTTTCTGCTTCACGGCGATGTAGCAGTAAGTGATTTGAGTGGCGCGTTATATACTCTGATGTGTCGCGACTATCGATGTGCTTTTAATAAATTTATAAGAAAAGAGTCCGGTGTTTACGTTTGTCCGGTGATCATGCCGAAAAATATACTTGAATATGTTGAGGTTAGTCGCCTTGAAGATTCTGGAGCTATGCCTGCTGCTGCGGTATTTCTTCCGGAAAATCGATTATTTCGCTTCACTTTGACGAAGCGTTCAGAGCATGCTCATTATCTTCGATTGACGTTCAGTCATCTGATTTTCGACGGACAGTGCTACCGGATTTTCTGTAATTTGCTGGTCCAGCTATACAGGCAAAAAAGGTTTGATCCACTTCGTGAAGGCTTGCGCGCTCGGTGTATTACTTCCGAAATTCCGACAGTTCAATCAGCCGATAGTATTGCCTTCTGGAAGGAGCGGTTGAGTCAATATCCACTCGGTCAAACGTTGCCATTTCTCAAAGCGAATCTTCGAGATACATCCCGGTTTATTACGGTGAGACGTTCGCTGGCCGGATCTCCCTATGCTGCCCTCCAGGCTTATATCAAAGATTCAAACAGTACGATGTTCAGGCTGATCTTGGCGGTGACGGCCGTGACGATCGCCCGCTATAGCGATGATGAAGACCTTAAAGGCATCAACATTGCTCATACGCTTGATGCTCGGCAGCAGCCGGATGCGTTGGGGTGTTTCACCAATCTGATTCCGTTGTGGGTTCCACATCATCCTGAGTGGTCGCCTCGACAATATCTCAGTCATGTGGATCAGGAGCGCAGAGTGCTCAGGCCACACCAGCTACTGGCTACCAAAATTTTGCTTGGTTTGGCGGATGAGCGGCTGAATCGTAATCGTCCGGTTCTGAATGTGGTGGTCAATCATTCCGAGGGGCTGTTGCCAAGCATTACCCCCGACTTGGAAGGGCTTAAGGTTGAACTGATTGACACGCCATCGACCGGTGGGGCGTACGACCTAGGGGTGAGTTTCCATCATGGCATCGAGGGATTGTCTCTGAGTGTCGACATTCCCCACAACCTTGCTACCGATGCGCTGGTCAACCAGTGGGCGGATAATTTCATGCGGGTGCTGAATAGCTTTGTGGCCGATGGAGATACTGCCATCCGCGACATCGAGTTTGCTCAATCCCTGTGCCCGGCGGCGTGCGGCGACGTAATGGGGCTGACCGAGATCGACAGTGTAGTTGCGCGCTTTTTTGAACAGGTGCAGTTGCGCCCGGAAAAAGTCGCTGTGCAGTCTTCGCAACAAGTGCTGACGTATGCTCAATTGTCGGATCGGTCTCTGCATCTGGCCCGACAGATTCAAAGGGAGGTAGAGGAGGTCGCACTGCCGCATGGTATCGGTCTGATGCTGGGGCGCTCCTCCTGGCTACCCGTGGCGATTCTCGCCGCATTGAAGCTTCAGGTCCCGTTTATCCCTTTGGATAGTACGCTGCCGAAACAACGGCTGGACACGATCCTCGCGACAACGCGATTGGCGGTTATGCTCAGCGACGGACAGGTAGATGTCGCAGATTTCCAGGCTCGCTATCCCGACGTGTTGGTGATCGAGTTGCCTCACGCCGCCACGCTATTGTCGAGCGTCAGTAACGAGCCGCTGCGGGTGCATGGCTGCGATCAGGCCTACATCCTGTTCACCTCGGGCTCGACTGGTGTTCCAAAGGGCGTTGCACCTACCAGAAACAACTTGTCAAATTTTCTAATGGCCATGACGTTTGAGCCGGGGTTTTGTGAGGAAGACCATTTCCTTGCATTGACGCCCATAAGCTTCGACATCTCGATCCTCGAACTGCTGCTGCCATTGGTCGTTGGCGGCACACTGGAAATCGTCGACGATGAGACTCGGCGTTCGGCGACTGCACTTGCTCGGTACATTAATGACTCGGCGGCCACGGTTGTCCAGGCCACTCCCACCTCCTGGCGATTACTCAAGAATGCCCGATGGTCCTGTCCCCGCAAGCTGACGATTGTTTGCGGCGGGGAGTCATTGACGACTGATATCGCGCAGTTCCTGCTTCGGGACCGGCACCTGCTGTACAACTTATATGGTCCTACGGAGGCAACGATCTGGGCCTCCTGTGCACACATCCAAAACCCCGATGTCATTTACCTCGGTCGCCCGATTCTCAACAGTTGCTTCTACGTCGTTGACGAACACCTGCGAACTGTCGCGAACGGCCAGGCGGGAGAGCTGCTGATCAGCGGTGCTTGCGTGGCGCCGGGTTACTTGAATGCCGACAACCGCAACGCGTTCATCGATGTTCCCGGCATCCAGGGCAAGGTTTACCGTACGGGGGATCGGGTCAGGCACTACGGCGAGGGGCAGTTGGCGTATCTGGGGCGGGCCGATAGTCAACTCAAGCTCAATGGTCATCGGATAGAACTTGACGAAATAAATCTGCGTCTCGCGGCGTTGCTGGGGCCAGTAGAGGTGTTCACGGTCGTACGTACCGACACTGTCCCGCACTTGTGCAGCTTTTATTGGTCCGGACAGGGCGCCGCAGTGGATGAGGCACGTGTCCTAGCAGACCTGAAAAAAGCAGTGCCGCTTTATATGATCCCATCTGCTCTCTTGCGTCTGGAGGCGATTCCGCTGACCACCAGTGGTAAGGTCGATATGCGGCGCCTGGCCAGCGAGCCGCTGGGGCTGTTGAGCCTCCTGCCCTTTGGTACCGCTAAGCCGGGGCCATCAACCTGCGAGTCTGAGGGCCGCGAGGCCAAACTCCGGGCTATTCTCCTTTCTTGCCTGGGGGTCTATGTCCACGATCGACAGCAGCCACTGGGATGGCTGGGGCTGAACTCGATTTCCTACAATCTACTGTCTCAGGCGCTATTCGATGAACTGGGAGTGCGTATCGCCCCGCATCGTTTCTATGCCCTCAACACGCTGGCTGCCATCAGCAAAGAGCTGTCGGACCGCCCGCGAAACGGTGATGCCGACAGCCAGCAGTCGTGTAAGACTCCGCAGCCAGCGACCCGAATTGAACGGGACGATCAGATCGCGATCATCGGTTATTCCATATTGATGCCTGAAGACCTTGAAGCACCGGGGTTCTGGCAGGCCTTGCTGGACAATCGGAATTTGATCTCCAGCGCCTGGCGTCCCGGTTTTACGGCTCCTCTGCAAGCCGGATTTCTGAGCAACATCAAGGCATTCGATGCCCGGTTATTTTCAGTTTCACCGCTTGAAGCCAACTGTATGGATCCACGTCAACGCCTGCTCTTGCAGACGACCTGGCGCGCACTTGAAGACGCCGGCTACGCGCCGCAAGCCCTAGCCGGCAGTCGAACCGGTTGTTACATCGCAGGAACCGGTGTCGATTACGCCACGCTCCAGGCCAGGTTCTCCACCTCATCGAACCCGTACACCCTACCCGGTACGTCGTTGAGTATCCTGGCCAATCGTCTGTCGAACTTTTTTGATTGGCGCGGTCCGTCCTTCACCTTGGATACTGCTTGTTCAGGTTCACTGAGTGCACTGATCAAGGCCTGTCAGGATCTGGCCTCGGGTGTTTGTGAGGTCGCGCTGGCGGGCGGCATCAACCTGATTGTCGATGATCAGATTTCCCACGGACTACAAGCTGGCAACTTCATGTCGCCACGGTTTCGTTGTGCCAGTTTCGATGAGTCGGCCGACGGCTATGTCCGCGCGGAAGGCGTGGGCTGCTTCTTGCTTAAACCCTTGCGTCAGGCCCAGCAGGATGGGGATGCCATTCATGGTGTGATACTGGCATACGGTGAAAATCATGGAGGGCGGGCTAACTCCCTGACCGCACCTAACCCGGAGGCTCAAGCTGCGCTGTTGACTCGTGTCTACAGTCCCGGGCTCGCCAAGCAGGTTAGTTACATCGAAACCCACGGCACCGGTACCTTGTTGGGCGATCCGATTGAAATTGACGCGCTCAAGGGCGCCTGGCGAGAACTGTGCCCGAACCAGCCTGAACAGTCGGTTTGGCTGGGGGCCGTAAAGTCCAACATTGGCCATCTGGAGCCGGCCGCCGGAGCCGCGTCGCTGGCCAAGGTGCTGCTTGCCATGCAGCACAGCACCCTGACGGCGAACCATCACTTCAACCGGTTGAATCCACTGATCAACCTTGAGCAGTCGCCGTTCTCGATCCTCACACAAACACGTCCTTGGCCTTCGCCGCAGGTGGCGGGTATCAGTTCGTTCGGTTTCGGTGGCGCCAATGCTCACCTGGTCGTTGGCCAGGCGCCGCAGCGTGAGCGATATGCCAACCATCACACCTGTTATCTGGTTACGTTGTCCGCAGCAAGCGACAAAGCCTTGCAGGCCATGCGTGAGCAGCTCAAAGACTTTTTGACCCTCACATTGCAGAGCGATTTGTTGCGTTTTGACCTGGAGCAGGTTGCGTACACGTGCAACAGCGGTCGTGCTCAGGCTGAATTCAGATTGGCCTGGGTGGCCAGCAGTCTCGCCGATTTGGTGCAGCAACTGGCACTGCCGTCGGCCTCATGGCGTGCCGCCGCTCAAGCCAATGGCGACGCTTCTGTATCGCTGCTCGCAGACTTGCCTCGGCACGAGGCGTTGTCAGCCCTCAGAGAATGCTTCTTGCAGGGCGAGACACTGGATTGGGCGAGCATACATAGGGGCGAAAGCGGTCAACGAGTACATTTGCCGACTTATCGCTTCGATGAGCGCGACTACTGGTTTGATCAGGTACGCCCGAGCCGTGCCGCGCAGGAATCGGAAAGATGATTGGGGAGGGCATTTTTGCCCCATTCATTCAGGCTCGGGGCCACGCTGCGACACTTTGCGTGCCGCCCCATCATCCATGTTTTTCCGATCATCAGGTGCGCTCGATGCCGGTCTTACCCGGCGTGAGTTATCTGGAGCTGGTCTTGAGTGCCGCGAAGTTGCTTTTTCCGCACTTCACGACAAGCACGCTGGAAGACTGTCTGTGGCTGCGGCCGTTTCTTGGCAACGTCCCGTCCCCGCGACTGAATATCGAGTTCAAGTCAGTTGGTGATGAGCGTCTGGCGTTTACCGTCGGTGATCAGCAACATACCTATGCTCTGGGTTGCCTCAGCGCTGAGCCTGCAAAAATGGACGTTCCTGCACAGGGGCAGTGCATTCGCGAGCGACTGGGGGCGCACTTCAACCGGTATTTCAACCATCAGCAGGTGTACGCCGAGTTCGCTGGCATGGGGATCGACTACGGCCCGTTCTTCAAAAAGATCAGTGAAGTGCGCATCCACGAGCAACAGTCTCTGGCGTTGCTTTCAAGACAAGCCGGCGCCGGATTCTGCTTCAGTAATCTACTGGACTGCGCGTTTCAATCGGGCATGGCCATCTCCATTGGAACCGAGCGCGGTAGCCTGATGCCGTTCTCGCTGGGCACGTTGGTGCTGCATGCCCCCATCGACTTCAGCCGTACGAATGAATACTGGGTCGCTACCCAGAAAAACACTGAGTTTCGAACCGACATTTGCGTGCTCAGCCATGATGGCAGACCGCTGATATCGGTTCGCGACCTGGGCGTCAAACCGTCTCTTCTGTAAGCACAGATCATATTCATATGGAGGTGAAACATGAGCCAGACCGTTCTTCCGTTCTCTCAGGTTGCATCATTGATATACGCACCCCGGTGGCAATGTTCAAAGCTACAAACCGACACTCGTGCCAGCTTCGAGCATGACATTCTGGTCGTGATTCCGGCCCGACAAGTCGCTACCTTCGAAGCGCTCAAACAGTGGTTTCCCGATGCACAGTCGCTGCTGCTCAATGCCGAAAACGTCGAGCGGATAGGGTACTTGGTCGAGAGCGGTGCGGTTTCGCGTATTGTTTTCATATCGATTACGCCTTGGCGTGATGGCATCGATGATCAGGCGATAAAAGTCTTTCTGCAGATGAACAAGCGGCTGGCCAAGCTGGCGCATCTGCGGCTGGATATCGTGACAGTCAAGTCGATCGTTTCACCGGCTGCCGAAGCGCCGACCCATCCGGTTGACAGTGTCTACATCGGTCTCGGGCAGACGGCGGCCAAGGAGTTCAGCGGCTGGGACGTGCGCTGTTTCTCGGTGATTGAATTCACCCAGAAGCATTTCCGGGCGGCCGTGCATGGGCACTTCCCGGTCGAGAGCGGCCAACCGATCACCCTTGATGACCGTCAGTGGTGGACACAGACTCTGGCCGCGCAATCGCTGGCACCGGTCGATACAGCCAAAGGCTTTAAACAAGGTGGTACCTACCTGATATTCGGCGCTACTGGTGGTCTGGGAAGCATGTTGGCTCATTATCTGGCCAGTCGTTATCAGGCCCGTCTGATTCTCATCGGCCGTCGCGCCAGCGCCGATGAACTACTCGCTGATCTGCGGCCCTTGACCGCCAGTGTGGTGTATGAACAGGCTGACTTGGCTGATGCGGCTGCGGTCACGGCATTGTTGGCGCGTTATCCTGAAATAGACGGAATTATTCACTCAGCGCTGGTACTTGATGACGCGGTGCTGAGCAACATGACCGAGCAGGCATTGATGCGTGTGCTGGAGCCGAAGTTGCACGGCATGGTCAATCTGTTGAATGCAGTCCGTGGTCGGAACTTCGATTTCGTCCTGCTGTTTTCCTCGATCCAGTCCTACATTGCCAATGCCGGTCAGGCCAATTACACGGCGGCCTGTGTCAGCAAGGACGCGCTGGGTGGATTGCTGCGTGACGTACTGATGATCAACACCAAAGTCATCAACTGGGGATATTGGGGGTCTATCGGCATTGTCGCCTCGCCCCTCTACCGTGAGCGCATGCAGAAGCTGCAGATCGGTTCGATTGAGGCGTCGGAAGGATTGGCGATCATCGAAGCATTGTTGCACAGCGCCGTCCCCCAGATCAGTGTGGTCAAGGCGTCGACGCAAGCGTTGGAGCGGCTGCGTATCAGCCCACATTCCGAGGCTGAGATAGAGAGCCCAGTGAGCGCTGCGCAATCACTGCTGGCTGCAGTTGTTCCGGCCTTTGACCCCGGCAGTGAGACCGTGCGCCGCAATATTGGTTTATCCCAGGGATTGCAAAACTACGCACGTGCCCGTCTGGCGCAGATCACAATTCCAGTGGTGACGGTGCCCCGACACGCCAAATTGGTGGCCGCCATCAAGGCCATTGCACGGAGCCACGGCCCCAGTCGTGAGCAACTGTTGAGCGAGTTTCCCGAAGGCGCCGGACATGTCGCGTTGCTAGACGCTTGCCTGGCGCGCTACCCGCAAATACTCAGTGGTGAAATCGACCCGCTGACTGTGTTGTTTCCCGAAGGCAGTTTCGCGTTGGTCGAGCCGGTGTACCGGGACAATCCCCTGGCGGACTATTTCAACAACATCGTGGCACAGGTTGTAGACCGATTTGCCCGTCAACAATCGCGACCCTTGCAGTTACTTGAAGTGGGCGCCGGCACCGGAAGTACTTGTCAGTTCGTGCTCCCGATATTGCAAGGGCGGGAGGCTACTTACACCTTCACTGACCTGTCCCATGCGTTTTTGAACAAGGCGCGTAGCCGTTTTTCCGCGTATGGATTTGTGCGTTACGAGCTTTGCGATATCGCGCAGCCGACCAGCAGTGACCAGCGTTACGATGTCATCATCGCTACGAACGTTATCCATGCGACCGCCGATCTCCCGGCAACCCTAGCCAATGTGCGTGACCGGCTGGCGCCCGGAGGCATTTTCATCCTTAATGAAATAACGTCTTGCCAGGACTACGCCACGCTGACCTTTGGCTTGACCGAAGGCTGGTGGCTGAGCGTTGATCCTTACCGGATCCCCAACAGCCCTCTGGTGGCCGCCGCGACTTGGCGTTCGTTGCTCAGCGAGGCCGGATTCAGCACAATGATCAGCCACGGTTCCGAGGATCAGCAGGTTATTGTTGCCAGGCTTGAGCCTGCCGCCATTGAGCCTGCGGCAAAGGCTGGCGCTACCCCGAGCGCTGGCGTTACAGGCGACTCCCAAGCTTCGGTGGAACACTGGGTACGTCGGATAATCGCTGATGTGCTGTACGCCTATGAAGACGAAATCGATGTTGACCAGCCCTTCAACGAGTACGGTGTCGATTCGTTGATTGCGATGGAGTTGCTCAAACCCTTTAAGGAAAGCCTTGGATATCTGCCGGCCACTGTGTTGTTCGAGCACCCTACCATCGTACGTCTTGCACGGCACTTTCTGACGGAGTTCGGCGAGGTGGCGGAGTGTGCAGCCAGAGCCATGTTGTCGCTCGCCGAGGGCACACAACAACCGCCAAGCGCAGTAACACCGACAGCGCAGCCTTCGCTAGCGCCAACCGTAAACGTCGCAGCAGCGCCAACCTTGCAGCGCCCGGCTTGCGCGCTCCTACGTCAGGTGATTGTTGAGACCATGTTGATGGAGCCTGATGAGTTGGAGGACACGGTGCCGTTCAAGGAATACGGTATCGATTCGATCATTTCTCTGGAGTTGCTCAAACCGCTGCGTGAGCGTTTTGGCTACTTGCCGGCGACGTTGTTGTTCGAATACCCAACAGTCGACCGATTGGCTACTTACCTGGAGCAGTACTACCCCGAGTCCGTCGGGCCACAGGCTTCAGAGCCTGTGTCGGTGGCTAACGAGTCACTGAGTGAGCCCGAGCAGTCGTTTTCCGCTGGCGCCGACATGGACGCAACGTCGCCGACGCGTGCCGATGATCTGGCGGTTGTCGGTATGGCAGGGCAGTTTCCCGATGCCGATGATGTGCAGGAGTTCTGGTCCCGTTTGCAGGCCGGGCGTCGGTGCACCTCTTCTATTCCAGACCAGCGCTGGCCGCTGGAAGGCTTTGAGAACCCTCGCAGTCCGCTCGAAGGGGGAAGCTACACCTCAATCGGTGGATTTGTGCGGGATATCGATGCGTTCGACCACCAGTTTTTCAACATCACGCCGCTTGAAGCGCAGCGGATGGACCCCCAGGAGCGCCTGTTCCTGCAGAACGCCTATCATACATTTACCGATGCCGGTTACCGGCGCGGTGATCTGAAGGGCAGTGAAACCGGGGTCTTTGTTGGGGTGATGAATGGCGGTTATGCCTGGCATCAGCCCGAAGAACCGACGGATCCGACTCCAACTTCGCTGTTCTGGTCCATCGCCAATCGTGTCTCCTATCTGTTCGACCTCAAAGGGCCGAGCATGGCCATCGATACTGCTTGTTCGGCGTCGTTGACCGCGCTGCACCTGGCTTGTCAGGCGGTACGCAGCGGCGACTGCACCCAGGCGTTGGTCGGTGGAGTCAACTTGATCGTGAACCCGCGTCATTACGAGCAGCTCTGCAGCCTGCACATGCTGTCGCGTTCGGGCACCTGCAGCCCGTTTGGCTCAGCGGCGGACGGTTTCGTTGATGGAGAAGGCATCTGCGCGATCCTGATCAAACCCTATGCCGATGCGATTCGTGCAAATGACCGTATCTACGGTGTGATTCGCGGGACGGCAGTTAATGCCGGTGGTCAATCCAACGGTTACTCGGCCCCCAACCCTGAAGCGCAATCGAGGGTTGTCGGTAAAGCTCTTGAACGTGCTGGCTTGACGCCCGCCGACATTCATTTTGTTGAAGCCCACGGCACCGGCACCGAATTGGGTGACCCGGTCGAGATCCGTGGCCTGAGCAGCGCGTTCAAAGGAGTGGCAGCCGGCTCAGTCGCCGTCGGTTCGGTCAAAGGTAACGTCGGGCACCTGGAGTCGGCAGCGGGGATGACTGGCGTTATCAAGGCTCTCAAACAGTTGCAGGCTCGCGCGTTGGTCCCTTCGATCAATGCGCAGCAGATCAACCCATTGCTGAACCTTGCCGACACGCCGTTTTATCTGGTCCAGCAACCTCAAGCTTTGCCGGCCCACGGAACCTTGTATGGCTCTGTCAGTTCTTTTGGGGCGGGCGGTGCTAATGCTCACGCGGTGTTGCAGTCAGTACCGGCGCCAGCGGTCCAGCCGACAACCGAGGTGAACATTGCGCTATTGTCGGCGCGTACCGAGGCGGGTCTACAACGTCAAATCGACGCGCTGCACGACTGGTTGGAGCAGCACGACCCGACGCTCACCGCGATCAGCTACACATTGTGTTGTGCGCGGGAACACTTCGCCTATCGCCAGGGGTATGTGTTTTCTAGCAAGGCGCAGTTGTTGAGCCTGCTGCGTCAGGATTTGCAGCAGCGTGCGCCTGCGGTGGTCGATCCGGTCAATGCACCGTCGATGACTCAACCGGTAGCCGGCAGCGGTAGGTTGCTGGTGGCCCAGGCTGATGCACTGATCTTGGCGTTCAGAGCGGGGCAGGACATTGCGTGGCCCGCATTCTTTCCCCGGCGCGAGGTCGTCTCACTGCCCGGTTATCCATTCGAGAAAACCCGGTCGTGGGTCAGGTCGACACAGAGTGCGTTCCATAACGCCAATGATCTGGTACGCCAACACTCGATTCTTGGTGCTGAAATCGCGCCGGCCGCCTGGGCGCTTGTGCACTGCCTGGAGAACCGCCGCGAATTGACCTTGAAAGCCGTGATATGGCGCAGTGTCATCTGTGATCTTGATGACGTGCTGCTGGACGTCAACGGGGAGCGATTTGAATTGCGCTCTCTGGATCACGCACAGATTTACTGCGAAGGACTGTTGCAACCCACTGTCGAAAACACGCAGGTGAAATGGTCGGCGCCCGAACCGTCGTCGACCTTTATGGGGCATCAGGAGATTTACCGGCAGTTCACTCGACTGGGTTACCAGTACGGCGATGATTTGAGGCCTCTGCGTTGGGCAAAGGTGGGGCAGGCCAGCGTCAGGACACTGCTTGATACAGGGCGCGACTGGGGGTATCGGATATCGCCAGCACTGCTTGACGGCGGTCTGCAAACCGCCATTTTGATCCCGCAATTGCAAGGTCTTGGCTCGGACGAACTGCTGGTGCCTTACCACTTGGGCGAGTGTCGGGTATTGCGCATTCCGGAACATGAAGCGGTGTTCTGCCACTGCGTCATGCGCCCGGCTCAGCCCAATGATCGATCGGTGACCTTTGATTTGCTCTTCAGTGACGGCCAGGGTCGCCCCCTGATTGTCATGCGTGAGCTGACGTCGGTGGTGGTGCATAAAAGTGCATTGAAAACTGAGCGGTCCACAGGCATTGACCGCGACTTTTTGGCACTTCACAGACCGTCGCGGATCGTGACCTTCGACCTGGACTAAAAGAGGAACGCTCATGTTGATAGGTATGTTTCCCGGCCAGGGATCACAGTTCCCTGGCATGGGGCGAGATTTGTTCGCCCGCTATGCACTGCAATGCGAAATCGCCGACGACATTCTCGGTTACTCAATAACCGCTTTGTGCGAGGGTGAAGACTCCTCGCGCATGAACTCAACGGCTTACACACAACCCGCGATTTTTTTCGTCAGTTGCCTGGCCTGGCTTGAACGTCGGCAGCAATCCGGTGACCTGCCGCAACTGCTGATAGGCCACAGTCTGGGCCTGTATGCCGCACTGTCCGGCGCCGGAGCTTTTGACCTAGAGACCGGTCTGCGGCTGGTGGCCAAAAGGGGAGAGTTGATGGCGGCGGTGCAGGGTGGGGCGATGGCGGCGATCATTGGCGAGAACGTCGAACGGTTGCCCGAGTTATTGCTTGAACATCAGTTTCATCAAATAGATATCGCCAACTACAACAGCCCGGTGCAGGCGGTGATAAGTGGTAAGTCCGAGGATGTTGACGCAGCCTGTAAAGCGCTGGAGCGGCACAGCCTGCGTTGCATGCGGCTTCCCGTCAGTGGGGCATTCCATTCCCGCTACATGGAACCGGCCCGGCTGAGTTATGCCGCGTTCCTGCAACAACAACCTCTGGGCTCTCCCAACACACAGGTTATTTCCAGCACCAGTGGCGAACGTCTTGGGGAGGCACACTTGCTTGAAGAAATGGCCTTGCAGCTTGTTCGGCCGGTGCGCTGGGCCCAAAGCATTCGAGCCTTGTGTTCACGCTTTGACAAGATTGCTTTCGAGGAAATCGGACCGGGTCAGGTCTTGACCCGTCTTAAGGCTCAATTGCTTGCGCATAGCTGAACTGTGCTTAAAGACACGGACGAGGTCGATATGAAACGCGAAAGGATTGCAATTATTGGCGGCGGAGCGGCAGGTACGACAGCCGCCTGGCAGCTACATACGCTGCACGATGTCACATTGTTTGAAGCCGGACCGCGTTTGGGCGGCCATGCCTATACCCACCATTTCAGTGTAGGTGAGGACATGCTTCACGTGGATATGGGGGTGGAGTATTTCAACGAGCGTCTGGCCCCTAACCTATTCGCGATGCTGCAGCAATTAGGCATCGATACCTACATCGCGCCTATGTCGTTTCGCGCGGCATTTCCCGGAGAGGACGAGACCTGGAGCAACCTCCATGGCCAGGGACGACTGAGGGGGGAGTTGGCCGATGAGATCGACCGTTTTCATCTGGACATGACCAAGGTACTCAGCGACGGTGATCCGCGTTACAAGAAACTTAACATTGGCGAATTCCTGACCGAACGCAATTACTCCGAAGCCTTCCAGCAGCAGGCGTTGCTGCCCTTGTTGACGACGTTTTCCGGATGTAATGCGCCTTCGCTGGAATACACGCTCATGTACGTGGCGATCTCATTCAACATGAGTCTATTGTCTTTTTTCACGCCGGGTGTCTGGCGAAAAGCCAAGGGCGGCATCGATGGCTACTTGCTCCAGCTTGGCGAATTGCTCGGCGAGCGGGTGCGCCTTGCCTGCCCGATACGTCAAGTGCGTAAGGATACTGGTCGCGGCTGGTTGGTCGAAACTGAACAAGGCGATATTGAGCCGTTTGACAGTGTGGTATTTGCCACACACGCCGATGTCACCCTGAAGTTGCTTGAAGCACCAACCGCAGCACAACGTGACATTCTTTCGCGCTTTGACTACGTCCAGACGCGCAGTGTGCTGCATAACGATGAACAGGTGCTGGTCGAAGGCAGGCGCGGTGAGTACTGCGAATTTTCCCTACCTCCAGGCCTCAATGGCGCGGATCATGGCCAACTGACTCGAATCAACAATGCCTTGGCGCCCTATGCTCATGTGCGTGAGCCCGTGTTGGTGACGTTCGACCCCAAACAGATGATCGGTCCTGAACGGCAGATTCATGAACAGCATTGGAAGTTGCCGAAACTACGTCCGGTTGATTTCTACCAGAAGTTGCGTTATCGCCGTATTCAAGGGCTTGGGAAACTGTGGTATTGCGGCACCGATACCTCTCTGACCGGCCACGAAGGGGCGGTGGTTTCGGGCTTGGTCATTGCTCATCGTTTGGGAGTCGATCACCCCTTTGCCGACAATAACCTGGCCGCAATTCAGTTCAATGTCATCAAGGACCTGATGGGGGTACACCGACCCTCTGAACGCTTCAAAGCGACACTGGGCAATCTGCTGTTCGCTGCAGCCAAAGGCTCCTCACTGCACAGGAGCCAGACTCATAAGTTCATCAAGGACGTCATTTTTTAAGCCGACCCAGGAACTTGGCGAACACATCATTTAACAGGGAGTTACATTATGTTGATCCAGGCCGACAACGTTTGCGTAGTTATTTTCAATATGCAGCTGGAAATAATTCCGTTACTGCATGAAGGCACGCAAGTGCTAAACAACTGTTGCTGGCTCGCCGATGTGGCACAGACCCTCGACGTTCCGACGCTGATTATCGAGCACAACAAACTCGGGGCATCGTCCCAGGCATTGAAAGAGGTGGCGGGCACCGCTTCTTACCTCGAAAAGACCTGGTTCGACTGCAACTCGCATGGCTCGATTTCCCATTCGCTTGAGTCTACCGGCAGGCGCCAAGTGGTGCTGGCGGGGGCGGAGTCGCATGTATGTCTGCTGCAATCGGCATTAGGGCTGCGTGAATCGGGTTACGAGGTCAACGTGATGGCGGATGCGTGCAGCGCCCGCAATCTTTTCGATCACCAACACGCACTCGCCAACTTCGCGCAGGCGGGCATACGCGTGCTGACTCGGGAAATGTTTTTCTTCGAATGTATACGGCATTCCACGCGCCCCGATTACATCGATCTGGCGATGAAGTATCTGGATGGGCGGTACATCCGCTAAGCGTGCAGAGGACCTGCCCGCGAGCCTGCTTCGATGTCTACCCAAGAGATTTTTGATATGGATATTTTCAAGCGTCATTTCGTCCCGACTCCTATGGCTTGCGGTTCGGCTCCGGCGTTGAGCGGCAGCGTTCTGTTGACTGATAGTGATGAGTTTGCACGATGGGGTCGCGCCGCTGGGCTGGCGGTCATTCAGTCGGATGTCGAACGTCTGGCTGTGCCGGACGAACTGGAAAAACTCCTGTCGCGCCTTGATTCGAGCTGTGTGCGCACCATCTTTTGTGCATTGCCTGGCGAATGCCCGCCAGCAGTTGAAGAGTACGCGGCGGTCAGTCGATGTGTGCGGGTTTTTCTAGCCCTGCTCAAGGGCTTGATTAACCAGCCCAGAGCTATTGCGCTGGTAGGGCTGCGTCGTCGCGACGCGTTGGCAGCCAGTGTGCTCGATGGTCTGGGGTTCTCTGCTTGTCGGGAAACGACCCGCCTACGATACGCATCGTTGACCGTTGAGGGCATGTTGACATCGACGTTGATCCCGGCGATTGCCACGGTGCTGGACCAGCCTGACAGGCGGTATCGTTTTGACGGAGAGGCCCTGACGCTTGAGCAACTTGAGTCTGTGGGCAACCGTGTCGAATTGATTCCGGAATCCACCTTGCGTCACAACGGTTGCTACGTGGTAACGGGGGGCGGTGGTGGTGTCGGGCGACTGCTTTGTCGGTGGTTGGCCCGTGAGTATCAAGCCAAGGTTTGTGTGATCGGACGTTCCTCGGTGGATGACGCGAAACACGCAATGCTCCGGGAACACGGGGTAACCTCTTATGTGCAGGCTGATGTGGCGGACCGGCAATCACTGGCGGGTGCTCTGAAGCATTTCAAGGATCGTTATGGCGCAATCGATGGGGTTTTTCACCTGGCCGGTACGACGGCTGATTGCTTGCTAATCAACAAGAACACTGCCGATGTCGAGAGTGTGCTGTTGCCCAAGATTGCCGGCAGCCTGAATCTTTGGGCACTGGATTCACTGATACAACCAGGCTTCGTGTGCCATTTCAGTTCCCTCAGTGGGTTGGTGGGCAATGTCGGACAGGCCGACTATGCCGCTGCGAATAGTTTTATCGATGAGTTGGTCGATTTTGTCAGTCGTCAGGCACCAGCCGGTCGTGCACGCTGGCAGTCGATCAACTGGGGCTTGTGGGCTTCCGAGGGCATGCAAATGGCCGAAGGCAGCAGTGAGTTACTGCCCTTGTCGGATGAGCAGGGATTGGCAGCATTGCGGACCATCCTTGAGCAAAGTGCGCCGCGGTTGGTGGCTTTCGCGGGCAGCCGCTCGGTACTGGGCACATTGAACCCTACCGGTGGTGGACAAGGTGTTACTGATGCATCCACGGCTGCGGGCTTACCCTCACTGGCCCGAATCAGGGAGTGGATTGGTTCACTGGTTTTTACCTACAGCGGCTTGCGCGATGTATCGCATGACGCATCGTTGGTGGAACTGGGCGTGACGTCGTCGGCGCTTATCAGCATCGTCTCGGCGATAGAACATAGATTGGCCGGCACAGGCGTCGCTGTCTCTCTGAGCAAGGCGCTGATTTTCGATCACTCTTCGGTGACCGCGTTGAGCGATTATTTGCTTGGCTCCCAGCCTAGGGCGCTGGCTGCGGCGTTTCCTGTGCAAGAGTCAGAGGCGCCGTTGCTAGCCATTGAGACGATTGCGTCGGCATCTGTCGTGCAGGTCAATCTTGAGGCGCGCCTGGCGCAGTGGGTACAAGAGGTGGTTCGACGCTTCAGCGGGATAGCTGACCCGTCGGTAGACGACAATCTACTTGAGCGTGGCCTGGACTCGGTGGCCAGTATCAACATTGCTATTGAACTGGCTCGACGTTTGTCGACTCAAGAGCCGGTCAGCATTAGTAAAACGCTGTTGTTTGAGTATTCGAACATCAGTCAGATTGTACGTTTCCTGATGGATCGCTACCCAGCGCAGGTTGCCTCCGTGCTGGGCACAGTTATAGTGCAGACGGCACCGGACGTCGATTCGGGAGCCGTGACGGCGGAGGAAGTAGTCGATCCCGTGGCCGATGTTGTGCCTGATGCGAGTGCTCACTATAGGCCTGATGACATCGCGATTATTGGTGTGGCCGGCGAGTTTCCCGGCGCAGACAATCTGGCTCAGTTGTGGGCATTGCTGAAGTCCGGATCCGAGGCGATCAGCTTGATCCCCGCGCAACGCTGGGACTGGCAGCTCGATTATTCGGCCGACCCGAAGCAACCGGGCGCGAGCTATGGCCGTCATGGTGGCTTTCTGAGGCGGGCCAAGCAATTTGATCCGGTGTTTTTTTCTATCACACCGATTGAGGCGACACGTCTTGACCCTCAAGAGCGGCGTCTGCTGGAGATGGCCTACCATGCCTTGGAAGATTCCGGGCATTTTGCCGATCCGCTGGAGGATACTGGCGTTTTCACTGCAGCGATGTTCGGCCATTACCAAAACCTCAACGCCACCAGTGCAGTGACGAGCAATTCATTTGCCTCAATAGCCAACCGCATTTCATACACCTTCAATCTTCAGGGGCCGAGCCTGTGCGTCGATACCATGTGTTCAGGATCACTGACGGCTCTGCATCTGGCCATCAATAGTTTGCGCAGTGGCGAATGCACTCAGGCGCTGGTCGGTGCGGTCAATATCATGCCGCATCCGGGCAAGTTCAAGCTATTGTCGGCGGGGCGTTTCTTGAGCCCCAGCGGACGGTGCCACAGCTTTGGTATCGAGGCTGACGGCTATGTGCCAGGTGAGGGGGCCATCGCACTGATGCTCAAGCCATTGGCTCGCGCGCAAGCCAACGGGGATCGGATACATGGAGTCATTCGAGCCTCTGCGCTCAACAGTGGCGGGCGCTCCAGCGGTTTTACCGTACCCTCGGCAAGAGCGCAGGAACAGGTCATTCGCCAGGCGTTAAGCAAGGCCGGCGTAGACGCCGGCCAGATAGATTACGTGGAAGCTCATGGTACCGGTACCCGGTTGGGTGATCCGATCGAGATCAATGCATTGACTGCAGCATATGGCACGCGTCAGGGCGAGCGACGCTGCATCGGTTCGATCAAGAGCAATATCGGTCACCTTGAATCGGCTGCCGGGCTGGCCGGCCTGGCGAAAATTTTGTTGCAATTCCAGCACCAGTCGCGGGTGCCGACGCTTAACTGTGAAATCGAAAACCCCTGGTTGAATCTTGCCGACACTGATTTTCGCTTGCCGCGCACCATCGAACCCTGGAGCGCGGACACGCCGCTGCTAGCCGGACTCAGTTCGTTCGGTGCCGGAGGCTCTAATGCGCATGTCATCGTTCAGCAGTACATCGATACGCAACATGCGCCAGCGCTACAAGCGCACTGTCTGTTGCCTGTTTCGGGGCGCACCCCCTTAGCCTTGCAGACCCGAATCAATGACTTGCTCGCCTGGGTTGAACAACATCCGCAAACCAGCCTTGCAGCTATTGCCTATACCTTGGGCGTTGCCCGTGAGCACTTTAGCCACCGAGCCTGTTTTGTTGCCGACAGCCTGGCGAGCTTTAAACAACAGTTGGCTGATAGCGCTGCCAAAGTGCCAAGTATCGATCCATCGCGGCCTGCGTTGGCGCCCCTTCAGGCAACTTACCTGGCGGGCAAAACAATTGATTTTGCGGCGTTGCACGACACCCCCAGGCTAGTGTCGTTACCTCATTATCCCTTCGAAGAACAATCGTATTGGGACGATAAACTCTTCAACTCGGGGATTGCAGATGCTACTCCGACGTCCGCGCACGAGATCGCTCCGGCGCTGGCGGAGACCGTGACTCCTGTGTGTTTTCAAACCGTTTGGGAGCCGCAACCGATTCGTGCATTGGCCCGCGCGCAAGGGCAGGGCGCCGTTGTCTTTTGCAGCCCGACACAGGCTCGCATGTTGATCGGCCAACCGCACATCGTAGTGGTCACTCTTGGGGACAGTCTGCGTCTGGACGAATACTTTGCCCAAGTACGCAGCGATTCGATCGACGATTGTCGGCAAGTCCTGCAACGCTATGCCCTTGGTTATGCGGAACAACTGCCATGGCTGATCAATTTGCTGGAAAATTCCGATGAAGACATGCAGGCCGCATGGGCGTGCTGGCAGTTCGCGCTGGCCAAGGCAATCATTGCTGCTGGTGCGCGATACCGGATGGCGTTTGTCCATGCAGAAGGCCAGGATGTATGGCCGACGCCCGCGGCTGGGGCCGTGAACCGACTGTTTCGCGTGCTGCAGATGGAACAACCCGAATTCGAACTGCTGTCGATGACCGTCGCATCCCAGGACTTTGAACGTGTGCCTGAGCTGCTGGTATCTGTGCTGAGCGAATTGGCCAATGCCAATGACGGCTTCAAGTCCACTCGGCATGTGGCCGGTGAGCGCTGGGAGGCCCGAGTTCGTGAAGTTCCTTGGCCAGCGGCGACCGGTAGTCGTTTTCGTAACAAGGGCGTCTACCTGATCACCGGGGGCTTGGGCCTGATCGGGCTGGCCGTTGCAGCGCGCTTGATCCGGCAGTTCGATGCGACGGTGGTGCTGGTCGGTCGCAGCGCCGCAGGGGAAGCAACCCGAGACAGACTTGGCGGACTGGTTGCACCGGCGAACGTCGACTACATCAGCGCTGACATTGGCGACAGCGTTGCAGTGAATGACCTGATCAAGTCGGTCATTGCCCGACATGGTGCATTGCACGGAGTGCTGCATGCTGCTGGCATCATCAGCGATGGGCTGTTGCGCAACAAAAAATTGGAAGACTTTCAGAAAGTGATAGCTGTGAAGCTCAGCGGCGCGCGTCATCTCGATAACGCAACCGCCGATGTGGCGTTGGATTTCTTCGTGTTGTTTTCCTCGATGTCTGGATTGTTCGGCAATGTAGGCCAGGCCGATTACGCTGTGGCGAATCATTATCTGGACCTGTTCGCCTATGGCCGTCAGCGGCAGGTTACCCGAGGTCATCGGCGTGGTTTGAGCCTGTCGGTGAATTGGCCTTTGTGGGACGGCACAGGCGACCCGGTCTTAGTCGCTCTCGGGCGCTATTTTCATGATAACTATGGCATTCAGCCGTTGACCCCCGCCGTAGGCGTCGACCTGTTGGTGAGGCTGATTGATGGGGCGGACGGGAGCGTAACGCAGGTCGCCCCGTTTGTAGGCGACAGCGAGAAAATCCGTCGCAGCGTCACTCCCGACGGACTGCGCAGTCACTCAGCGCTGAAACCCGGCGCAGTGCGCGCCGTGGCTACGCTGGAGCAACTCAAGCTTCGGCTCAAGGCACTGGTGAGTGTATTGACTGGCTTGCTCCCTCAGAACATCGACGACCGATGCAGTTTTGGGGACCTGGGTTTGAACTCGGTCATGTTGCAGCAACTGGCGCAAGGCATAGAGGAACAGTTCAATGTTCCCATGGCCCCAAGCACGTTGTTCACCTACAACTCAGTTTTGCAGCTAATCGAATATCTGCATGAACGGGGTGCACAGGTGTCGGCTCCGGTCTCGGCACCGGAGCTGCAAGCTCACCTTTCGTCGACCCCAATGATGCTATCGGTCAGCGCTGCTGAGGCCGATGACCGACGGATTGCGATTATCGGCATAGACGGTTGCTTGCCCGGCGGCAAGGATCTAGCTGGATTTTGGGAGGGACTGATAGCCAATCGCAGTGCGATCAAAAAAGTTGAACGTTGGCCCGATAAAGCCTGGCATGCGGGGACCATTGCCGAAATCGGACATTTTGATGCGCGTTTTTTTGGGGTATCGGCGCGCGAAGCGATGCTAATGGACCCGCAACACCGACTGTTTTTGCAAGCGTGCTACAACACTTTGCTCGATGCCGGTTACACGCCGTCCTCGCTCAAGCGCGTGGGGGTTTTCGCCGGCGTTCAGTTCAGTGATTACCAGACTCTGCTGCAGCGTTCAGGACAGAGTTTTCATCCCTTTGCTGCCACCGGGAATGCTCATGCGATGCTGGCCAATCGGGTGTCTTACCTATTCGATTTTGAAGGTCCGAGTCAGTCTATAGATACCGCCTGTTCGAGTGCACTGGTGGCAGTGAATCGTGCTGTCATGTCGCTTCAACGCGGGGAGTGTGACTACGCGCTGGCTGGTGCGGTCAGCTTGTTGATCGACAGCGACATGACCGAAGCGGCGCAGAGCATGGGCGTGCTATCACCGAACTTTCGTTGCGCCACGTTCGATAGTGAAGCCGATGGTTACGTTCGTGCGGAGGGGGTTGGAAGTCTGTTGCTCAAGCGTCTGGTCGATGCTCGCCGCGATGGCGACAGCATTCATGCAGTGATCGAGGCCGCCGAGGAGAATCATGGGGGGCGGGCCCATTCGCTGACGGCGCCCAACCCCAACGCGCAGAAGCGTCTGTTGTTTGCCGCCTACACGCCCTCACTGGCTGCTCGAGTCAGTTATATCGAAACCCATGGCACGGGAACCCGCTTGGGCGATCCGGTGGAAATCGATGCCTTGAAGGGCGCCTGGCACACGCTGGCGCCAGGCCAGACCCATCCGATTCTGCTCGGTTCGGTCAAAACCAATATCGGTCATCTGGAGCCGGCCGCCGCCATAGCGTCACTGTTCAAGGTGATTCTGGCCTTCAAACATCGGGTGCTGCCGGCCAACCTGCATTTGCGTACGCTCAATCCTTACATTGACTTCGAGAACTCGCCGTTCCAGGTGCTGGATCGCAACACGCCTTGGGAGGGGCGCGATCGTGTCGCCGGTATTAGCTCGTTCGGTTTCGGCGGGACGAATGCTCATGTGGTCCTTTCGGAACCACCGGCCTCCACTGCACAAGCGTCGTCGACGCATGGGGAGCATCTGATCGTCTTGTCTGCGCGTAGTCGTGACTCGCTGCTAGCAATGAAGGAAGCCTTGTTCCGTCACCTTGATTCGCCACCGGGGCGGTCACAGGTTTTGGCTGATATCGCGTTCACCCTTGGGGCCGGGCGCGAACATTTTGAATATCGTCTGGCCTGGAGCGTTAGAACCATCGATGCGTTGTTACATGCCTTGCGCGTGGAGCAGACGCCGGATGTTTACCACGTCGTACGAGGCAACGAGCCGGCTGGAATCGACGGGCAATGGCCGGACCTTCGCGAACAGTATTTGCATGGGGGACAGGTGCAATGGTCGACCTTGTACCCGCAAGCTGGCCGGCTCCATTTGCCCGGTTATGCCTTCGATACGCGCCGGTACTGGTTTGATGATGATTCACAGGTTCGGCTGGGCGATCGCTGATATCACAGGAGCAGAATATGCGCACGGATGAGACACATAACATAACGGCACATCTGAAACCGCAACCGGCCGAAAAAATGGTGATTGTCGGGGCTGCATGCCGTCTGCCCGGCAGCGAATCGCTGTCGGCTTATTGGCAAAATCTGATGGTCGGTCAGCGTTGCGTTGCACCGGTCATGCGATGGGAGTCTCTGTGTGGGACGACGATACATGGTGGCTTGCTGGCTCATGTGGACGAGTTCGATGCGGGTTTTTTTCGCATCTCGCCCAACGAAGCGCGCTGCATGGACCCACAGCAACGGTTGCTGATGGAAACCGTGCAACATCTGATGGATGACTGCGGTGTCCCGGTTCAGACCTTGCGCGACTTGATGTGCGGGGTGTTTTGCGCCGGCCTGCCCGGGGACTATAAATTTTTGCTGGCCCAGGAGCCTGAAACGGCTTTCAGCAGCCACAGCTTTCTCGGGAACGCCACGTCGTCGTTGGCGGGCAGATTGTCTTATTTCTACGATTTCCATGGTCCCTCGGTGAGCCTCGATACCGCTTGTTCCTCGTCATTGACAGCCTTGCAGATTGCCGTTTCACAACTGCGTGCCGGTGAATGCGGGGCTGCATTGGTGGCCGGGGTCTCGGTGTTTTCCACGCCGGAGATATTCGAGTTTGCCCAGCGCTCGAACATGTTGTCGGCGCGTGGGCACTGTGACGCCTTTGGTGACGAAGCCGACGGTTTTGTACCGGCCGAGGGCGTGGCAGCAATCATGTTGATGAGCGCCAGCAAGGCCCAGGAACTGGGGCTGGAAGTTCTGGCAAGCATCGAGGCGATCAGCCTGAATCACGACGGGATGAGCAATGGGATGATGGCGCCCAACTGCCAGGCTCAAGCGGCGTTGATCGCCGGCTGTTACGAGCGTAGCGGGATTGATGTGGGGCGTATCGGATTCATCGAGGCCCACGGTACGGGAACACGCTTGGGGGATTCGATTGAAGCGGCAGGTTTGGTCAGTAGTTTTCGTGCCCAGGCGCAACCTTACGATGTCTATCTGGGCGCCTCGAAAAGTATCATTGGCCACACGCTGGTGTGTTCCGGGCTCGCCAGTTTGATCAAGATCCTGCTGATCTTTCGTCACAGCACTATTCCGGCCCAGCCTCTGGCGGGTTCCCTCAATAGCACTCTGGACCTTGATCGGTTCAAGGTCAGCGAGCAGGCCGTCCCCTGGCCGTCGGACAAGACCTATGCTTGTGTCAGTGCCTTCGGTTTTACCGGCAGCAACGCTCACCTCGTGCTCGGCAAGCCGGAGCGGCGCCAGCTTGAGCGGCAGAACAGCCACGGCCCCTGGGCTTTTTTGATCAGCGCACAATCCTCTGCCAGCCTTCATGCGCGTGTCCAGCAGGTGTTTGGAATTCTCGATGGGCTGTCGAATGATCAATTGGCAGCGCTCAGCGTGGCGCTTGGTAAAGGAAGCCAGCCATACCGTCTGCGTCTGGCTGTCACGGCCTCGACTCGCGAGGCCCTGATGGCGCAATTGCAGCAATGGCTGGCAACACCGGCAGAGCAGCTCGACGTCGGCTGCTCAAAAGTCGAGGGCCTGGCCGACGCCGTGCTCATCGAACGTTTGCAGCGATGGTTAGCGGGTGTCGACCTGCCGCTGTACGGCACCGAGCATGCGGCTCGATACCCCCGAATCGACCTGCCGGGTTACCCATTTGATCGCAAGTCCTACTGGGTGGGGACCGGACTGATCGCTGATCAAACGCCCAGTCCTACGTCGAACCCGCGGCGAGGGAGTGTTCTTGAGACGCTGAAAAGTGATCTGGCGCGATTGCTCGGTTTCGATCAGGCCGACATTGATACCAGCCGTTCGTTGCGCGATTACGGTGTCGATTCGATTTCGTTGATTGAGCTATTGAGTCGATTAGGGGGCGGCGCCAGCCGGATGCAGCTTCACGACGTCTTCGACTTTCCATCTATCGCCGCGTTGGCCCAGGCACTGGAGGGGATACAACCCGTTTCGCCAGTCGCTTTCAGGGAGGATGGCGGCGCACCGATAGGCCGGTCGCCAATGGTCTGGACACAAACAGGGCAAGGACGCGCCATCGTGTTGCTGCCACCGTTGAACATGAGCGCGCAGGCTTGGATGCAACAAGTCAATGTTCTGACGCGTCAGGGATTCATCCTGCATATCCCGTCGTATCCCGGTCATGATGGGACCCCGCTTGATGAGGGGAATTTTAGCCTTGAAGGGCTGGTGCTGGAGATCGAGGCCTATATAAATGAACAGCTCGACGGCCAGCCCGTCCCCGTGGTGGGCTGGTCTTTGGGAGGCTGTCTCGCATTGGCGCTGTGTCGTCGAGCCTCGGCAATGGTCGAGTCGATGATCCTGATTAGCACTGCTGCACATTTTGGCGATGATATTTTCGGTAAAACCATCGAGCTGAATGCTGAATTGCAAGCTCATGCTGATTACTTAGATATTTTGTTTGAGCCTCGACAGAGCATCTCCGAGCAAGTCGGGGCCGGAGCGTCGATGAGCACGCTGAGTTGTTACTACCAGATGCTCGGGCAACTGGATTTCAGTGCGCAACTTCCCAGTATTGCTGTGCGGACATTGATTATTCATGGTCAGCAGGACGTAGTTATCGCCGGGGCGGATGCGAAGCTGTTACAGCAATTGCCTAACGCCCGACTGGAGGTGTTTGCCGATCAGGGACATTTCATTCCGCTGACAGCCGCGCGGCGTTTCAATGAGCTGTTGCTCGACTTTGTACAGGCTCGGCAACCTTGAATAATCTGACCTGTACCCAACAGGACCCGAGCCAATGGGCATTGGACGGGTTCCTTACCCATATAAAGTCGTTAGACACGGGCCTGTCGGCAGTTACGGCGATCATGGGGCGCTTTAGCTTGGAGCGCTTCGACCCAGGTTTGTACCCCCGTGCGGGTGTTGACTTTCCTCCAGATGTTGTCCGCTCTGTGCGAAGCCGCCAGGCCGAATACCTGGCGGGGCGCTGGTTGAGCCGGCAACTGTGGACCAAGCGCAATGTCACACCGGTACAGCTTGGCTCCGGGGCTCATCGTCAGCCGATCTGGCCGAGCGGTTGGGTTGGTTCGATCAGTCACACATCGACCATCGCTGTCAGCTGCTTGGCCAAGTCTTGCGAGGTCGGATTGCTGGGCCTGGACCTGGAGAACTGGCTGGCACCAGAGGTCGCGGACAGAATTAGCGCCACCATCGTCGACCGCCGGGAGGCCCGTTACCTGGGAGTGCAGGGGCCTTTTGAGCAGATGTTGACGCTAGCTTTTTCAGCTAAGGAAAGTCTGTTCAAAGCCGTTTTTCCTCAAGTTGGTTGTTATTTTGATTTCGATGCGGTGCGCCTGGTCGAGATACATTGGCCCTCAGGACGTCTGGTGCTGAAAGTGACACAAGATCTCTCGACGTCGATCAGGTCCGGCATGCTGTTCGAAGGTTATTTTCAAATGTGGGCAGGCGCCGTGTTCACGATCATTGCCCGTCCGCCGAATGCTTTTCGCAGCACCAGGGAGCGGTTCAGGGACCATTGGGCCGATTGTCCAAGGAGGCTTCATGACCCAACGATTACTCCAACTTGACCAAGTGTCGTTCAATCTGCCCGACGGGCGCGTATTGTTCGATCACTTGAACCATACCTTCAGCGCCAGAGCCACAGGCATCGTGGGTGCCAATGGCTGCGGCAAGTCACTGCTTGGTCGGCTGATAACGGGGGAACAACGGCCCACCAGCGGCACCGTACGTCGAGAAGGACGGGTTTACGCCGTGGCGCAATTACTGGAACCCGAGCGCTATCCCAGTGTCGCCGCGCTGGCCGGGGTCGACCACATTCTGGCGGCACTGGATCGCATTGCCCAAGGTAGCGTCGATGATGATGACCATTCGCTGGTGGTCGATCAATGGGATTGCGCGGCACGCCTTGAGGCACAACTGCGGCAGATCGGCCTGGGTCACTTGGATGGCCACGCATGCACCGATGCACTCAGTGGCGGCGAACGGCAACGGGTGGCGCTGCTGGGAGCGTGGTTGTCCAAGGCTGACTGGCTCATTTTGGATGAGCCCAGCAACCACTTGGATATTGATCAGCAACACAAGCTTGCGCAGCAGATCGATTGTTGGCCCAACGGTCTGGTGCTTATCAGCCACGACCGCGGGCTCCTGGAGCACGTGAACGAGATTATCGAGCTTTCACCGTTGGGGCTGGGGGTTTATGGCGGCAACTACAGTCAGTATGCGGTGGCACGCGAGCAGGAGCAGCAGTCGTTCCAGTCGGCATTGCAAGGGGAGCGGGCGCAGGCCAAGCGTGAGCAACGAGAGATGGTCGTGCAGATGGAGCGTCAGCAACGGCGCAATGCCCGAGGCGATCGCCAAGCCCGTGATGGTAATCAGACCAAGCTGATCACCAACGCCCAGAAAGAACGCAGTGAAAACAGTCAGGGGAAATTGCGCCTCAATCAACAGGTAGCCCGTGAGCAGCAGCAACGACGAATTGCAGAGGCCCGTGCGCGATGTGCGCCTGAAATCCAGCGCATGATGCTGTCCCCTGAAAGCACGGTGCCCAACGGCAAGCTGATATTGCAGCTCATTGACATCGTGTTGCCGTTTGGTTCCGCTACGCCTGTCAATCTGACCTTGACGGGGCCTATGCGTCTGGCGGTCTTGGGTCCCAACGGTAGCGGAAAATCAACCCTGCTGCGGGTCATCGCCGGTCAACTGCCTGCGCGCGAAGGCGAGCTGATACGCAGTTGTCACATCGGGTGGCTGGACCAGCACGCCGGGTTGCAGTACCCCGACCGCGCGGCAGTGCAATGGCTCCACGAGAGCAATCCCCAGTTGCCCGAAGCCGAGGCGCGAACCCGGTTGGCGCAGATGGGCATCGATGCGGATCGGGCGATGCTCAAGACAAATCAGTTGAGTGGTGGCGAACGCTTGAAAATAGCGCTCGCGGCACAGTTGTATTCACGGTGGCCACCACAACTGCTGTTGTTGGATGAACCGGACAACCATCTGGACTTGCCCAGTCGAATCGCGCTTGAGCAAATGCTCAACCAGTACCAAGGGGCCTTAGTCGTGGTTTCTCACGACTGCACCTTCCTACAGGCCATTCATCTGGATGCCGAACTCCATCTCAATGTCTAGACGCCCTTTGATGCATTACCCGACCTTTATCAAAATCACTTCGGATACAGCGGCGGCAGGCTCGAATCGCTGGTCGAATCTTGTGCGCCCTCAAGGGGCGGGATGGTCCGAATCGCACGCCACAGGTCTTCGCCTTGCCAGTGCTGGCCGGTTTCGCTGTAGAGGGCGCCGTTCAAGCCGTCGAGGGCGTCGGACAGCGGCACGAAACGCGCCGCCATGTCGGCCAGGGTTTCCGGTTGTTGGCGGGCCCAGGCGTCCAGCGCCTGGCGGGTGGCGTGGGGGTCGTTGGCCAGGCAGGCACGCTTGAGGTCGTCCAGCAGGGTGCGTGGGCTCGGTCCGGCCTGGGCCGAGCGCAGGATTGCCGGTTGCCAGCGGGCTCGCCACCACAGGCCGAAACCGAGCAGTGTGGTACAGGTCAGGACCAGCGTGCTCAGTTGCCAATACCACAGCGTCTCGCTGTCCACGGTCGTGACGATTTGGGCGGGGCCCGCCGGTGTATCCACCATCAGGCTCGGATTGTTCGCCACTTGCAGGGTTCGCGCGGGCAGGCTGGTGTGGTCCAGGTGATCTTCCAGGGTATTCCACCAGACCACTTCCACCGGTGGCAGCTCGATGGTACCGCTGCGGTTGGGCACCAGCGCCTCGCGATCTTCACGACTGCCCACAAGGCCGCGTTCGCTGCTGCGGCTGCTCAGCACCGGCTGGTCGGGATAACGTCGCAGGCCGTTGATCTCAGTCGCGGGCAACGGAGGCAGCTGGGCGCTGGTCAAGCCTTCGGCCTCCAGCGTCAGGCTGCGGGTCAGTGAGTCGCCGACCTGGCTGTGGGTCGGTTCCGGGCTCCAGCTTTCGCTCAAGGACAGGCTGCGGGCCGGCAGCCACGGCAGATCGGCCGGGTAGCTGGCGGGCTTGGGCATGACGGTCAATGGCAATGGCGTGGAGTTGACGCGCATCAACTGGCCAGGTTTGGCGCCCGGCGTTGCCGTGCCCTGGGCGGTTGGCTCGACCAGCGTGGCGCTGAAGGTCTGGATCGGGATCGTCAGTTCGCCGCTGCGCTGCGGATATATGCCATAACGCAGTTCGATCACGCCGTGGCGAACGTCGTTGATGACCTTTTCGTAAGTGCGCGATTCGCCCAGTTGCTCGGTGCGTGCGTCAGGAATGTGCAGCGGTGTCAGGCTGCTGTCGTCGTACAGCGACACCGAATGGTAGATGCGCAGCGTAAGGATCGCCTGGGCCTGCACATACACCTGGGCCTGGTCGAGGTTGGCCTCGATAAAGACGGGCGCGAGGGTACCGGAGGCGTTACGGGTTTCGCTTTCAATCACCTGCAACGTGATCGGCTGGCTGCTCGTTTCGCCCAATTGCAGGGCCGGTATCACCACGGTGCCGCTCTGGCGCGGGAGTAGGGTCACGATCCAGCGGGTGGTGGCGCGATTCTCGCCGTCCAGGGTGGTCAACTGGTTGACCTGGCGGGTGCCTCGCACATCGAACAGTCCTTGCAGCGGGCTCAGGTCGGGTTTACCGAACAGCGTGGCGTCGTTGGATTCGAGCGTCAGCTCAACGGTCTCCCCCGAATTCAGGCGGCTGCGGTCCACGCTGGCGGTGAGCTGTGCGGCTTGGGTCCCGGCAGCCCAAAGCAGCAATAGAAGGAGATAGACGGTGCAGCGGCTCATTGATTTTTTTCCTGGGCCTGGTGGCTTTGCTGTTCATACCAGAATTTTCGCCTGAGCAGTTCGCCCGGGTTATCCGGGATCTGGCGCAGCCATTGTTCCAGTGCCTGGCGCTGTTCTTCTTCATTGCGCTGACCCGCGGCCGGACGCAGTGGCGGGGTGGTGGTCTGCTCGTCCGGCAACTCGCTGCCGGGAACCTCCTGGGCGCCGGGCGGCGGTGCCTGGGATGCCTGGGATTCGTCGGGCGTCGCGCTGGCGTCGGGGGACGGCTGGCCCGGCTCTGAAGACTGCGCTGAAGCATGGGTATCCGGCGGTTGCTCGGCGGGGGGCGGTTCCTCGCGTTCGGCAGGCTTGGGCGTATCCGGTGGCGGTGCCTGCTCTTTCAACAAACTTTCCACCAGGGCTTTGTTGGTCTGCGCCGGGCGCAGGTCCGGTTGCAGCTCCAAGGCTTGTTCATAGGCGTCGATGGCGGCTTCCAGCTCGCCGCTCCTGGCGAGGGCGTTGCCGCGATTGTAATGAGCCCGGGCATCGTTGCCTTCGGCAAACCGTCGGGCGGCTTCGCTGTACGCACCGGCTTCGTACAAGGCAACCCCTTGCCATTGGCTGTCCTCGAAATGGGCGGCCGCCTCGGCGGGGCGTTTTTGCTTGAGCAAATGCTGTCCCTGTTGATCGGCGCGCAACCACAAGTCCTGGAATTCGAAGGCATGGCCGGTTTGCGGAAAGGCGAACAGCAGCGGCAGGCAGAACAGCCAACCACGCCGCCCGGCGCAAGCGGCCAGCAATAACAGCGGCAGAAGCAGCCAATAGCCTTGGTCCGCCCAGGTATCCAGGCGCAGTTTCTGCCCATCGCTGCGCAGACGGCGTGGGCCGTCCAGCAGCCCTAGGCCGCGCAGGTCGCCGTCATCCAGGCGTGCCGGCCGGTAGCGGCCGTCCAGTTCATTGATGAAGGATTTGAGGCTCGGGCTGTCGAGGCGCGGGACCAGGATGGCGCCCTGTGCGTCCTTGAGGTAACTGCCATCGTCCTGGGCCACCGGCGCGCCTTCGCGGGTACCGATGCCGAGCATCAGCAAGCGCGTCGCGGAACCGTCCAAAACCTGCCGGATGCCTAGGCGTTCCTGCTCGTTCAGCGACGATCCTATCAGCAGGATCCGGCCATGACCGAGCCCGGCCTGATCGAGCAAGGCCATGGCTTTGGTGACGGCCAAGTCGGCGCGGTGGCCGTTTTGCGGCATGATCGACGGCGCCAGGGCCTCGAGCAGGTTGGTGCTGGTGGCCAGGTCGTCGGACAGCGGCACAAGGGTGTGGGCGCTGCCGGCGTAAACGATGATCGCGGTCTGCGAGTCACTGCGATTTTGCAGCACGTCCAGCACTTTGCGCCGGGCCTGTTCCAGGCGCGTGGGCGGGACGTCGGTGGCGAGCATTTCCGGGCTCAGTTCCAAGATCACAACCAGCGGATCGGCGGGTTTCTGGCTGGTCTGTTCGACCCGCGTCCAGCTTGGGCCGAGCAAGGCCAGCACCATCAGCAGCCAGCCCAGGCCGAGGGCAATCCAGGGCAGTCGGCTTTCACGGCCGCTGCCGCCGCTGAGCAGCACCGCATGGAACGCCGGGGGCAGGATCATCTGCCAGCGACCCACGCGTTTCTGCCGGTGCCACAGTTGCCAGAGCAGCCAACCCAACAGAGGCAGCAGCAGAATGAAACCGGGGCGCAGCCAATGCGGCCAGAGCGCGATCATCGGCGCCTCCGCAGTCGCAGGCGCTTGAGCCGCTTGCGCCATTCAGAGGATTGCGATGGCTGAAACAGCGGCTGGGTGAACAGTCGCTGCAACGGGTTGTCCGGCCAGCGTTCCCTGGCCACCAGCAACATACTCAACAGCAGCGCAACGGCGAGCGGCCACTGATAGAGCGCCAGGGACGGGCGCGCCTGGGTCGGTTGCTGCGCCACCGGTTCGAGTTGGTCGAGAGTGGTCTTGATCGCCAGTAACTGCTCACCATCCTGGGCTCGAAAATATTGACCGCCGGTGACTTGGGCGATGTCCCTGAGTGTCGCTTCGTCGAGATCCAGGCTCGGGTTGACGCCCAGGAAGCCGGCCGTGCCCGTTTGCTCCGGATCGGCGCCCACGCCGATGGTGTAGATTTTCACGCTTTCATCGGCGGCCAGTCGCGCGGCAGTCAGCGGATCGATTTCGCCACCGTTGTTGGCGCCATCGGTGACCAGGATCAGCACGCGGCTGTGGGCCGGACGTTGGCGCAGGCGTTTGAGTGCCAGGCCAATGGCATCGCCGATGGCGGTGTTCTTGCCGGCGATGCCTACGTGCGCCTCATCGAGCCAGCGGCGCACGGTGTGACGGTCAAAGGTCAACGGCGCTTGCAGATAAGCCTGGCTGCCGAACAGGATCAGGCCGACCCGGTCGCCTTCGCGGTTTTCGAGAAAATCCCCGAGCATGTGCTGGACCAGCGCCAGGCGACTGACTTCCTCGTCCTTCCATTGCATGTCGGGAAAATCCATCGACCCTGACACGTCCACCGCTACCAAGAGGTCGCGGCCGCTGGCGGCAATCGGCAGAGGGTCGCCCAGCCATTGCGGGCGGGCGGCGGCGATCAGCAGCAGGAGCCACAGCAGGATGAAGGGTGCCTGCTGGCGCCAGGTGGGCAGGTTGGCCCGGGCCCGGCGCCCAACCAAGCCTTCGAGGTCCTCCAGGAAGCTGACCTTGAGGGCCGGCTCACCGCTGTCCGCCGCCGGCAGCACCAGGCGCATCAGCCAAGGCAATGGCAACAGGGCGAAGACCCACGGCCAGGCGAATTCAAACATGCTTGCGAATCCAGATCTCGACCGCCTGGGTCAGGCCGGCGATGGCTTTGTCATCGAGCTTGCATTCAGGCTTGTAGGCGCCTTCCACCAGGATCATCCAGCGAGTCAGGCCGGCGGCCGGGCAGCGGTTATCGAGGAAGGCCAGCCATTTGCGTCCATTGAGGGTGTGGCTCTGGCTGTAGGGATAGTGGTTGCGACACAGGCGCTTGAGCAATGCATTGAGTTGCTGCAGCCAGGCCCCGGCTGGTGCGCCGTCGTAGGGTTTGGGCAACAGGGCGAGTTCGGCCAGCGCCGCGAGGCGTACCGGGTCCAGCGGTTGCTCGGTGCGTGAATCGCTGCGCCTGGCGGGAATGAACCGGCGCAACTGCCACAGGCCCAGGCCCAGCAGTGGCATCAGCACCAGCAGCAACCACCAGCCTGGCGCGGGCGGCCAGAAGCCAATTGGGGGCGGGGCCATGAGCGGCTGCAGTTGATCAAGGCTGCTCATCGGGTTTTCCCTGGCCGCTTGGGGTTCAGGTACTCGCGCAGTTGTTCGACCATGTCGCCTTGGGTGCTCAACGGCAGCAACAGGATTCGCAACTTCTGCGCCAGCAACTCCCAGCGCTCCAGCCGCGCCTCGGCCTGGGCGCGATAGGTCTGGCGCAGTTCGACATTCAGCGTATCGAGCTCCAGTTGCTCGCCGCGTTGGGCAAACCGAAGCAGCCCGGCGGCGGGCAGGGCGTGGTCCAGCGGGTCGGACAACGGCAGCAGCAACAGGTCGCAATGGCGCGATAGCAGGCTCAATTGCTGCTCGGCACTGTCGGACAGGGCGCGTTCGTCGCAAATCACGATCACCAGGCTGCCGGGGCGCAGCACCTCCCGGGCTCGGCGCAAGGCGATTGCGAACGAGTCGCGGTCCGACTCACCTTCGGTGTGCAGCGATTGATTGACGCGCACCAGGCGATTGAGCAATTGCAGCAGGCTCTGCTTGCTGCGCCGGGGCTTGACTTCGTAATGGGTGTTATTGCCGAACACCAGCCCGCCCACCCGGTCGTTGTGCCCCAGTGCGGCCCAACCGATCAGGCTGGCGGCCTGGGCGGCCAGCACTGATTTGAAAACCTGCCCGGAGCCGAAGAACAGGCGATGGCTTTGCTCGATCATGATGAAGATCGGTCGCTCGCGTTCCTCGTGGAACAGCTTGGTGTGAGGCTCCTGGGTCCGCGCGGTGACGCGCCAGTCGATGGTCCGCACATCGTCGCCAGCCTGATAGACCCGCACCTGGTCAAAATCCACCCCGCGCCCGCGCAGCTTGGAGTGGTGCAGGCCAATCAACGGGCTGCGCTGGCCAGGGGTGGAGAACAATTGCACCTCGCGCACACGGTGGCGCATCTCGATCAGCTCCGAAAGGCTGACGCGGATGCCCGGGACGGGCGCCAGTGGGTCATTCATTGCCAATACTCAAGCGACTGCGACGACGTCGAGAATCCGCTGCACGACCCGGTCCTGGTCAATGCCGGCGGCTTCGGCTTCGAACGACAGGATGATGCGATGGCGCAGCACGTCGAACAGCACGGCCTGGATGTCTTCCGGGCTGACAAAGTCGCGTCCGGCCAGCCAGGCGTGGGCGCGGGCGCAGCGGTCCAGGGCAATCGAGCCTCGTGGGCTGGCGCCGTAGGCGATCCACTCGGCCATTTCCGGGTCGAACTTGGCCGGGTTGCGGGTCGCCATGATCAGCTGCACCAGGTATTCCTCCACAGCGTCGGCCATGTACAACCCGAGGATTTCCTTGCGCGCCGAAAAAATCGCCTGCTGGCTCACGCGCCGCTCAGGCTTGGTTTCGCCATTGAGCGCTTCGCCCCGGGCCTGTTGCAGGATACGGCGCTCAACCGCGGCATCCGGAAAGCCGATCTTGACGTGCATCAGGAAGCGGTCGAGCTGGGCTTCGGGCAGCGGATAGGTGCCTTCCTGCTCGATCGGGTTCTGCGTGGCCATCACCAGGAACAATGGCGACAGTTCATAGGTGCTGCGCCCGACGCTGACCTGCCGCTCGGCCATTGCCTCGAGCAAGGCCGACTGGACCTTGGCCGGGGCCCGGTTGATTTCGTCCGCCAATACCAGATTGTGAAAGATCGGCCCTTGCTGGAACACGAAGCTGCCGGTTTCCGGGCGATAGATTTCAGTGCCGGTGATGTCCGCGGGCAGCAGGTCGGGGGTAAATTGGATGCGATGAAACTGCGCTTCGATGCCCTCGGCCAACTCCTTGATCGCCTTGGTCTTGGCCAGCCCGGGCGCACCTTCCACCAGCATATGGCCGTCGGCGAGCAGGGCGATGAGCAGGCGCTCGATGAGTTTTTCCTGGCCGAGAATCTGCGTTGAAAGAAAGGTTCGCAGCGCCAGCAGCGCTTCACGATGTTCCATCGGTGACTGTTCCTGGAAAGGGTGGCCCAGGCGTCTGGATAACGCCGGGGCTGGGGGCGTTACTTTAATGCATGGCGGGGGGTGGCGACTAACGGGATTTTGTCTGGTGTGCGGATTTGTGATCGATATTGGATTCGATGCACGGCGCTGGCTCGCGACGGCGGCGGGGGCTAGTGCTGTGTCCGGATGTCATTTAGCAATGATTTGATTGCCGGTTTTTCGACCAGCGCCTGCCAACGCCCGTCGCCAGCAATCGCGCCGTTGTGCAGGACGATTACCCGATCAAAACGAAGCAGATGATCGAAATCGTGCGTGACGCAAATCAACCCGCGTTCCGCGAAAGTGTCGAACAGTAGGTCCCATACGGAACCGGTCATCCCAGGCTCGATTGATGCACTCGGCTCGTCGAACAAATTGAATTGTCCAGGCCTGTTGATCAGCCGCAGCAGCGACAGGCGCTTGGCTTCTCCGCCAGAAATATTTGATGCCTGCTCAGAAAGAGTCCGTTCAGAAACAATTTCCTCAAGCTGCAATCGTCGTATTGCCTGGCTGAGACGAGGCGACATTTCAGCGCCGAACAATACGGACTGTTCGAAAGGACCTTCCAAAAAATGGGGCTGTTGGGGGCAATACCTTAATGCTCTCAAGTGGAGGCGAGGGCTCATTTGCGAAACGGGGGTTGCGTTGATGCTCAACTGATTTCGCGTTTCTTGATCCAGACCGGCGAGAATTTCCATCAAGGTGGACTTGCCGGCACCGCTCTGACCGATGATCGCCACTGATTGGTTTTGAATGAATGTCAGCTTTTGTGTAATCGTCAGGCGAACTTGGTTGTTTTCGGTCAGTACGCATGGATCGAGAGTCAGTGTCGATGGCCCCTTGAAAACGATCGTCGATTGCCGATCGCCATGATCAAAGTTTGGAAGCGAAAGCAGGCTTAGAAGTCGACGCTGGTCGGCAAAAAACTGGTCCAGCACGCGGTATCCCTCCGTTAACGCGGCGATATTGAGTAAGTAGCTGCCCGCGATGGAAAAAATCGCCACCAGTTGTCCGACACTGATACTGGGCTGGCTCGACAGTTGATCAAGGACTCCCCAGCCCAATAATCCGCCCGTGGAAAGGCTGACGAACAGGATCTTGGCGGCGTTCAGAAAACCACCAGAGGTTGCCGCACACACCGCAGCGTTGGCGTAGCCCCTGAAGGCCGCGCTAAGCGGTTGTATTGCGGTAGCCTCGGCATTCTCCAGTTTTATCGCTTTGCCAGCAGCTAGTGTGTTGTACAAATGGGCGCCCAGTTCATCTTCCTGCTGGTTGACCGCATCAATATGTTTTCTGCGCCATCTGATAATTTTGTGGGTGACGATAAGATAGAAAATTCCTAGAGCAGTCATGGTCACGAAAACCTCAATACCGCCCATGTAGAAAAACGCACCGCCGACGATAAAAAATTCCAGGCACAACGGCAATCCAACGGTGACAAGAAACGTCAGCAACTGTTCGTGAGCGGTAATGCCGCGCTCAACTGATTTTATGAAGTGACCGATTCGCCACGAGCTGAATCGGGCAAATTCTTTGCGCAAGAGGTTTGTCAGCCACTCAATAGACGCGGCCATCATGATTTGCTGGACCAGCTTGGACAAGAAATGAATTTGAAGTGGGCTGATAATGGCTTGAGCGCATCCGGCGACAATAAGGCCCGCCGTAAGCATGAGTAACGTGTTGGTTGTTGTCTGTTTTTCACCGTATAAAGTGTCGACAATGGTCCCTAGGAGCAAGGGTGGGGCGAGAGCGGTGAGTTTGAGTACTATGATTGTTGCAATGGTTAACGTCAAAAGTGTCGTATGTTTTTTGCAGGCAGTTCTGATAAAGGTTTGCATAGGGTGCATACGACCGTCTGGGAGTGTTTGTGGATAGATGGTTTTAGTTGCTGCGTAACGTCTGCAGGGCGCAACAAAATCAATGACCGCTCTATTGATTATTCAGTGTCGCGCAGCGATCACCTGACTTGCGTGTTCCGGTGCAAGTGCATAATTAATAACAGTAGGCGTCTGGATGGGGTAGGGCGCAACTTCCGATGATGGTGTAGGGCGGTTCTTGGCGATCGGTAGGGCGCGCCTGTAGGAAAAAGAGTTATTGGTAGGTTTTGGTTTTTTGACTACCTATTACAACGGTTTGAAAGGTTTGCTCATTTAGGATGAAACAACATCGCTGCCGAAATGCTCGGCGCCGATGTTCCGCTGCCATTGGCCGGCGCGGACCCGGTTGGCCAGCTCCACCACGCGGCGACGTTACGGGCAGATATTTATCAGAACCGGGCCTTTCAACGGATTTGCAGCCCGCCAGACCATGTGTTTAGCTGCCTGCCTTCCCAGCCCTTTGACGACCGAACCCACCATGATCTTTCCCCAGCCTCGTTTGAGATTGCTGTCGATACTGAGTGTGACCCTGTTGGTGGTGGGCTTTGCGTCCTACACCTTGTTGCACCACAGCGGGGCGCCGGCCGATGAAGGTTTCGTCGCCGAGGACTTGAACGAAGGCGGCCTGGAGGACGTCGGCGCGTTGGCGCTGCCCGAGGTGCAGAAGCGCCTCAATTACTTGATCCAGGACACCGGCGAAACCCTCAGGTCCTTGGAACGGTTCAGTGACGCGCAGTTGAGCTTGAATATCGAGACAAGCGAGCCAGCCGAGGAGCAATCGTTGCAGTACGAGACGTTGTTCGTCCCGTTCACCAGCGCGCAACTGAAAGCTGAGCTGGCGTCGATCCAGGGCCTGCGTTTTGCCCAGCGGCTGTTTGCCGACGGTTCCGAAGTGAGACTGGATACCAACAGCCTTGATCCGCTCTGGAAGCGCGCGGCCATGCCGAATGAACCGACTGCCGAGCAGTACTTGCCGCAGCGCCTGCGATTTCGCGATGGCAGCGAAAAAAGCTTTGCCGACCTGAAGGCGCCGCCGCAGGCCGAGTCCGACGACATGATCTCGTCCCATGACGCCTTCGCGCTTTCGGTCAACAATCCCTTGGCCAGTCTGGGCCTGACGGTTTCTTACCGCAGCTATCCGGCGTTCCGCAAAGTGGTCCTGGACAAGGAGCACCCGAGCTTGACCCTGGACGACGGCCAGTCCTTCCAGCTCACGGCATTGGGTGACGCAAGCGCTTCAGTGCGCCTGAGCACGCCGAAGATGTCGACCTTCGTGTTGCAAGGGCTGACCGAGGAGGGCAAGGCGCTCTACAGCAACGGTAACAACTCCCGTGCCTTCCCGTCTGAACGCGATATTGCGGCATTGCGTGCTTATTACGATGCGCTGCTGCAAACCAAGGATGATCTTGCTCAGCTCAAGACCGGCCAGGCAGTACAACAACAGCTGGAGCGCGTCACCCAAACGCTGGTCGCTCAGGCCGGGCCGTTGAAAAACACCGAGGTCGAGTACCGCTTCGAGGCTACCCCGCAGCGTATCGTCATTCATGTGCTCAATCCGATGGAAGCCAACACCGTCGAATTCGCCACGGTCGACAATGTCCTGGCGGAACAAGCGCGCTACATCGCCCTGGATCGCGAGGCCGAGCGCTACGGTTTCGTCGATCCGGCCGGACAGTGGCTGATCAGGCCGCGTTGGGTGCAGGTGCAGGACAGTCTGATGACCGATGCCTACACCGTGTTCACTGTGGATAAATCCAGCGACCCCGAGTCGGATGGGCAGGCTTTACGCAGCCAGTTCGCCTATTTCCCCGCCGGGAGCAACAAGCTTGTCGACCTGCCGTTCGAACACATCACCGAAAAGTTGCGTGATGGCCTGTTGCTGGTGGAGCGTGAAACCAACGGGCCTTATGGGCTCTACGATGCCAAAGGGCACCGTTTCATATTGCCGATGAAATTCGTCAACCCCACGTTGACCGACAACCTGTTCATCGCCCGTCTCGGCACGCGTACCTATGCGACGGAGGGGCTTTACGGCGCCTACACCCTGGACGGCAAGGAAGTCCTGCCCGCGCGGTTTTCAAGCATCGAGCACAGCGACGGCTTCCTTTACACCAGCTCTGCCGACGGCAATCGCCAGGACGTTTTCAACCTTCAAGGCAAGCGGATCAATCTTGAGGGCTACAACGTCAAAGGTCGTTTTGTCGGGCAACAACCGCTGCTGCTGCAGGACAACAAGAACGGGACGTTCGTCTTCATCAATCGCCAGGGCGCGCGGTTGCCGATCAAACTGCCGTATGACGAGGTGGAACCGTTTTCCAACGGCATGGCAGTGGTCGGGCGCGATGACAGCTACGGTGCCATCGACCTGGCGGGCAGGTTACAAGTGCCGCTGGATTACCAGCAGGTCAACGCGTTCCAGACCCGTTATGCGGCGGCGATCCGGGTGGGTGGGGGTTCCTCGCTGGTCTTGATCAGTCAGGACAACAAGGTGATCAAGGAGCTGGGCCCCTACACCAGTATGAAGGTGCCGGATAACGGTAATGAGGCCCGTTACTACGTGAGGAATCCGAATAACGATGACGAGTACCTGGTCTATGACGCCGATGGCAACCAGGTGCGGAAATCCGAGTGACACCCCGACCCCGTGGCGAGGGAGCTTGCTCCCGCTCGGCTGCGCAGCAGTCGCAAGTCGACCGATGCGGTTTATCTGCGGTATTCGTGGTGCCTGTTTTTGGGGTTGCCGCGCAACCCAGCGGGAGCAAGCTCTCTCGCCACAGGAGCGTCTTCGTCCCCGGGTTTCACAGTTGGCTGATATAGGTGCCGGTCCCCTTGAGGATGTTCTGCAGCGTCAGTTCCACTTCCGCCAGGTCCGCGGCATCGCTGCTGTGAGTGATTTCCAGCACCTCATCGCCGTTGAGCGCATCGGCATCCGCCGCGGCGATTTCGATTTTCAACAGGGTCGGGCTGAGCGTGACCTTCACGCCATCCAGCGTCGAGGGTTCGTCGTCGAGGGTGATTTCCAGCTCGTCTTCGTCGGGGTAGCGGGTCATCAGGAACATGTTGCCCTGGGTGCTGTGGCAACACAGCATGGCCATATTGTCCTCTTCGTCGTCGCACGGGTTGGCGATGAGCAGGTCGGTGGTCATTTGCATGGGGGGGGCTCCTGGCTCGATGAGCCGTCACAGGCGAAAAAGCGAATTCTGCCAGCCCGGAGGATTTTCTGCTGGATTACTACCTTAGGGTGCCGTTTGCGCTCCAGGCTGCTAGGGTTGTTCGATGCTGAGTCGCTATTAAAGCTAGCCGATGACCGAATATGTCGCAGCGTTGCAAGCAGGCACGTTGTCGCACTCGTTAAGCTGCGCAACGGATGTGTACCTGCAAAGGGCATCGCGAAGTGTTTTTTGCAGGTGGTCATCACAGTGAAATTACATGGAAAAAGGATGTGACCTGCGGGTCTCGTCCAGCTTCACCCACCTGTCATCCTGTTTCCTCTGCCCGAGAATCAGGAACGGGATGGCCGACGGCCCCGGAAGGGGTTGCACGCGACGCTACCATCAATAACAAGCCCAAGCGGAGTACCACAGATGGCGTTCTTCACCGCAGCCAGCAAAGCCGACTTCCAGCACCAACTGCAAGCGGCACTGGCGCAGCACATCAGTGAACAGGCACTGCCACAAGTGGCGCTGTTCGCTGAACAATTCTTCGGCATCATTTCCCTCGATGAACTCACCCAGCGCCGGTTGTCCGACCTCGCTGGCTGCACCCTGTCCGCCTGGCGCCTGCTTGAGCGCTTCGACCACGCGCAACCGCAGGTGCGTGTCTACAACCCCGATTACGAACGCCACGGCTGGCAGTCGACCCACACCGCCGTCGAAGTGCTGCACCACGACCTGCCATTCCTTGTGGATTCGGTCCGCACCGAGCTGAACCGTCGTGGCTACAGCATTCATACCCTGCAAACCACCGTCCTGAGCGTGCGTCGCGGCAGCAAGGGCGAGTTGCTGGAAATCCTGCCGAAGGGCACCCAGGGCGACGACGTGCTGCAAGAGTCGTTGATGTACCTGGAGATCGACCGCTGCGCCAACGCCGCCGAACTCAACGTCCTGAGCAAGGAACTTGAGCAGGTATTGGGCGAAGTACGCGTGGCCGTGGCGGATTTCGAGCCGATGAAAGCCAAGGTCCAGGAAATCCTCGCAAGCCTGGACAACAGTGCCTACGCCACTGACGCCGACGAAAAAGCCGAAATCAAGAGCTTCCTGGAATGGCTGGTGGGCAACCACTTCACCTTCCTGGGCTATGAAGAATTCGTGGTGCGCGATGAAGCCGATGGCGGCCACATTGAATATGACCCTGAGTCCTTCCTTGGCCTGACCAAATTGCTGCGCGCCGGCTTGACTGCCGAAGACCTGCGCATCGAAGACTACGCCGTCAATTACCTGCGCGAACCGACACTGCTGTCGTTCGCCAAGGCCGCGCACCCGAGCCGCGTGCACCGTCCGGCCTACCCGGACTACGTGTCGATCCGTGAAATCGACGCCGACGGCAAGGTCATCAAGGAATGCCGTTTCATGGGCCTGTACACCTCTTCGGTGTATGGCGAGAGCGTGCGGGTCATCCCGTACATCCGCCGCAAGGTCGCGGAAATCGAACGTCGTTCGGGCTTCCAGGCCAAGGCGCACCTGGGCAAGGAACTGGCCCAGGTGGTCGAAGTGCTGCCCCGCGACGACCTGTTCCAGACCCCGGTGGACGAGCTGTTCACCACCGTGATGTCGATCGTGCAAATCCAGGAGCGCAACAAGATCCGCGTGTTCCTGCGCAAAGACCCGTATGGCCGATTCTGCTACTGCCTGGCCTACGTGCCACGTGATATCTACTCCACCGAAGTGCGCCAGAAGATCCAGCAAGTGCTGATGGATCGCCTGAAGGCGTCGGACTGCGAGTTCTGGACCTTCTTCTCCGAATCCGTGCTGGCCCGCGTGCAGTTGATCCTGCGGGTGGACCCGAAAAACCGTCTCGACATCGACCCGGTCCTGCTGGAAAAAGAAGTCGTGCAGGCCTGCCGCAGTTGGAAAGACGACTATGCCAGCCTGGTTATCGAGAGCTTCGGCGAAGCCCAGGGCACCAACGTGCTGTCGGACTTCCCGAAAGGCTTCCCGGCCGGCTACCGCGAGCGTTTTGCCGCGCACTCCGCCGTGGTCGACATGCAACACCTGCTGAGCCTGAACGAAACCAACCCGCTGGTGATGAGCTTCTACCAGCCGTTGGGCCAGGTGTCCGGCCAGCGTGAGCTGCATTGCAAGCTGTATCACGCCGACACGCCGCTGGCGCTGTCCGACGTGCTGCCGATCCTGGAAAACCTCGGCCTGCGCGTGCTGGGCGAGTTCCCATATCGCCTGCGCCACACCAATGGCCGCGAGTTTTGGATTCACGATTTCGCGTTCACCGCCGCCGAAGGCCTGGACCTCGATATCCAGCAGCTCAACGACACCTTGCAGGACGCCTTCGTCCACATCGTCCGTGGCGATGCCGAGAACGATGCGTTCAACCGCCTGGTGCTCACCGCCGGCCTGCCGTGGCGCGACGTGGCGTTGCTGCGTGCCTACGCCCGTTACCTGAAGCAGATCCGCCTGGGCTTCGACCTTGGCTACATCGCCAGCACCCTGAACAACCACACCGACATCGCTCGCGAGCTGACCCGGTTGTTCAAGACCCGCTTCTACCTGGCGCGCAAGCTCAGTGGCGATGACCTGGAAGACAAGCAACAGCGTCTGGAACAGGCGATCCTCTCGGCCCTGGACGACGTCCAGGTGCTCAACGAAGACCGCATCCTGCGTCGCTACCTGGATCTGATCAAGGCGACCCTGCGGACCAACTTCTACCAGACCGATGCCAACGGCCAGAACAAGTCCTACTTCAGCTTCAAGTTCAACCCGCACCTGATTCCGGAACTGCCGAAGCCGGTGCCGAAGTTCGAAATCTTCGTCTACTCGCCACGGGTCGAAGGCGTGCACCTGCGCTTCGGCAACGTCGCCCGCGGCGGCCTGCGCTGGTCCGACCGTGAAGAAGACTACCGCACCGAAGTGCTGGGCTTGGTAAAAGCCCAGCAAGTGAAGAACTCGGTGATCGTGCCGGTAGGCGCCAAGGGTGGTTTCCTGCCGCGTCGCCTGCCATTGGGCGGCAGCCGGGACGAGATCGCGGCCGAGGGCATCGCCTGCTACCGCATCTTCATCTCGGGCCTGTTGGACATCACCGACAACCTGAAGGACGGCGCGCTGGTGCCGCCGGCCAACGTCGTGCGTCATGACGACGATGACCCGTACCTGGTGGTAGCGGCGGACAAGGGCACAGCGACCTTCTCCGACATCGCCAACGGCATCGCCATCGACTACGGCTTCTGGCTGGGTGATGCGTTCGCCTCCGGCGGCTCGGCCGGTTACGACCACAAGAAAATGGGCATCACCGCCAAGGGCGCGTGGGTCGGCGTTCAGCGCCACTTCCGCGAGCGCGGCATCAATGTCCAGGAAGACAGCATCACCGTAGTGGGCGTCGGCGACATGGCCGGCGACGTGTTCGGCAACGGCTTGCTGATGTCCGACAAACTGCAACTGGTCGCGGCTTTCAACCATCTGCACATCTTCATCGACCCGAACCCTACGCCTGCCAGCAGCTTCGCCGAGCGCAAGCGTCTGTTCGAACTGCCGCGTTCGGCCTGGACCGACTACGACACCAGCATCATGTCCGAAGGCGGCGGTATCTTCTCGCGCAGCGCGAAGAGCATCGCGATTTCGCCGCAGATGAAAGAACGCTTCGACATCAAGGCCGACAAGCTGACCCCGACCGAACTGCTGAACGCCTTGCTCAAGGCGCCGGTGGACCTGTTGTGGAACGGCGGTATCGGCACCTACGTCAAGGCCAGCAGCGAAAGCCACGCCGATGTCGGCGACAAGGCCAACGATGCGCTGCGCGTGAACGGCAACGAACTGCGCTGCAAGGTCGTGGGCGAGGGCGGCAACCTGGGCATGACCCAACTGGGTCGTGTCGAGTTCGGCCTCAATGGCGGCGGTTCCAACACCGATTTCATCGACAACGCCGGCGGCGTGGACTGCTCCGACCACGAAGTGAACATCAAGATCCTGCTCAACGAAGTGGTGCAGGCCGGCGACATGACCGACAAGCAACGCAACCAGTTGCTGGCGAGCATGACCGACGAAGTCGGCGGCCTGGTGTTGGGCAACAACTACAAGCAGACCCAGGCCCTGTCCCTGGCGGCACGCCGCGCCTTCGTGCGGATCGCCGAATACAAGCGTCTGATGAACGACCTGGAAGTGCGGGGCAAGCTGGACCGCGCTATCGAGTTCCTGCCGACTGAAGAGCAACTGGCCGAACGCGTCGCGGCGGGCCATGGCCTGACCCGTGCCGAACTGTCGGTGCTGATCTCCTACAGCAAGATCGATCTCAAGGAAGCGCTGCTTAACTCCTTGGTACCGGACGACGATTACCTGACCCGGGACATGGAAACCGCGTTCCCACCGACCCTGGTGAGCAAGTTCTCCGAGGCCATGCGTCGCCATCGCCTGAAACGCGAGATCGTCAGCACCCAGATCGCCAACGACCTGGTCAACCACATGGGCATCACCTTCGTCCAGCGGTTGAAAGAGTCGACGGGCATGAGCCCGGCGAACGTGGCGGGTGCGTATGTAATTGTTCGGGATATCTTCCACCTCCCGCACTGGTTCCGTCAGATCGAAGCCCTGGACCATCAGGTCTCCGCCGACGTGCAACTGGAGCTGATGGACGAGCTGATGCGCCTGGGCCGTCGCGCCACGCGCTGGTTCCTGCGCAGCCGCCGCAACGAGCAGAACGCTGCCCGTGACGTCGCTCACTTCGGTCCGCACCTGGCGGCGTTGGGCCTCAAGCTCGACGAGTTGCTGGAAGGCCCGACCCGTGAAGGCTGGCAGACCCGCTATCAAGCCTACGTGGCCGCCGGCGTGCCGGAATTGCTGGCGCGCATGGTTGCAGGCACCACGCACCTGTACACCTTGCTGCCGATCATCGAGGCGTCCGACGTGACTGGCCAGAACGCCGCCGATGTAGCCAAGGCGTATTTCGCCGTGGGCAGCGCGCTGGACATCACCTGGTACTTGCAACAGATCAGCGCCTTGCCGGTGGAAAACAACTGGCAGGCCCTGGCCCGCGAAGCGTTCCGCGATGACATCGACTGGCAGCAACGGGCGATCACCATCTCGGTCTTGCAAGAGGGCGACGGCACCCAGGACGTGGAAACACGCCTGGCACTGTGGCTGGAACAGCACCGCGAAATGGTTGAGCGCTGGCGCGCCATGCTGGTGGACATCCGTGCCGCCAGCGGCACCGACTACGCCATGTACGCGGTGGCCAACCGCGAACTGCTCGACCTCGCGTTGAGCGGTCAGGCGGTCGTCACGGCCAATTGATACATAGCTGAGTGAACAAGCCCCGCCTCGAAAGACGCGGGGCTTTTTCTTGGCTGTTCAAATGGTTGCGCTCCTCGCCACAACAGCGTCTTCAGACCGCACCCCGCGCACCTCAAGGCTTGGCTAGGGATCGCTTCAGTTCGTCGACCAATTCGGGCGTCACGTAATGTGGCCCGTCAAAAAGGTAGAGCGGGTAGCCGTCATAGGCGGTCAGTTGCGGCAGGAGCTCGGCCGCGGTGGCCGAACGGAAGCCGCCGCCCTGTTGGGGACGGAAGGCTTCGACAATGATCCGCACCCGATCCTTGCCGAGGCGATCACGCAGCGTGTCGGCATAGGTTCGTGCCACCGGTGCGGTGCGCGCGTAGACGCCGACGCCGTCCTGGAAAAACACGCCAATGTCGTCTGGCAGCCACTGCTTGAGCCAGTCGGCGGTGGCGGCTGGGCCGATATTGGCGCCGTCATAGACGCTGATCCACAGTGGACGCGGCAGGTTGGCAAGCAACGCGGGCAGCTCCTTGGCGCGAGTCCAGCTGGGGTCGACTTCGGCCGGAAAGTACCAGCCGGTGACGTGCAGCGGTGTTGGCAATCGAGCAATACGTTCTGACACCGCAGCCAGTTGCTCGATGTTGTCCCGTGAACGGTTTTCGCTGAAGTGACCGGCGAGTCCGAGGATGACATCCTGTGCCCATGGCGCCTTGGCGATTCGCGCCCAATCCGGCAGCACCGGTACGTTGGGCAGGCCGGTGCCGGGAACAAACGCCTGGTCGTCCACCACCGTCCATTGCACCAGCAGTTCGCGCACTCCCAGCTGTTCCCAATTGCCATTGATGCCAACGGTCTGGTTGTCCGGCTGCCAGACGATGCCGACAATGTCCGGTGCAGCCCTGCTGTTCATCATGTAGTACGTCCCTGTACTGGCGCCAAGCGCCGCCGTGACGGCGAGCGCCGCCACTGCGACGCGATTGACGATATGGCCAAAGATTTTCAAGCAAGCGCCTTGTTGCAGATACACATCACATCAAGTCCTCAATAAGAATAGGTCAGGCGGGCGAAAACGCCTTTGGCCCGTTCCTCGCCGAACACCCGGGCCCGGTACTGCAGGGAAAAATCCACGTAGGAGCGCGGTGCATTGTAGGTGTCTTCACGAAACCAGTAGCGCACGTTGTTGCCGATCCCGATCCCCCCGGCGTCGCCGGATTCGAAGCCGCCGCTGTTGTTACTCTTCATCTTCGAATCGTAGTCAATCGCCGCCACGACATGGGGGAAGGCTACCCAGCGCGAACCGGTGCCGCCGATTGCGTAACTGCGGCCGACTTGCCATTCGCTGTTGAAGTAATCCCGTGAATCATTGATGTAGTGACCGACTTCGGCGTACAGCTGCGACGTCCACCAGCTGGGCACATCGACCCGCAGGTCCGTGCCGATGCTGGAACCGTAGCCCAGGCGCACCAGCCAGTCGCCGTCGACGTTTGACGAACCCAAGGGAAAGGTGCGTTCAAAGGCAGCCATGATGTTGACGGAACTGAACGGTTTGATACGTACCCCGAGGGCGCCTTGCAGCGCGTCGGCGCCGGTGTCCGAATCGCTGTTCTTGCTCCACAGGGTATCGGTGACGCGTCCGTAGAGTTCGACAAAACGAGCATTGCGATACCCCAGCGGGCGCCAGGACAGTTCGGTGCTGTTCTGCAGGAGGTCGTTGCTTTCACTGCCGCTGCTGGTTGAGTTCGGTGCGGCGCTCAGGCCGCTGGAACTGTTGCCGCGATAGCTGGTGGTGCTGGTCAGTCCCCAGGTGCGGGAGATATCACCCACGGCCCGCCGGGTATTGAACAACTGCTGCTTGGACATCGGCGACTCAGCGGTTTTCTGCCCGTCGATCACCCGCTCGAAATACGCCACGGCTTCATCGTCTTCATGGACGCGCATGGCGTTATAGGCCGCATCCTGGGCTGCCGCCGGGGGCAATCGGTGGCTCGCGTCGGCCTCGCGAAATGCCGCGTGGGCGCTTTCGTCGTCGCCCGCCTGGACCGAAATATAGGCCAGTTGCAGATCGCTTGCCGAGGCCAGTTCGCCGTTGCTGCGTGCCTCTTGCAGGCGTTCGCGGGCCGTACGGCGCTGGCCGATGGCGGCATACAGTCCGGCCTCTTCATAGGCCGGCAGGCTGCCCAAGGCGAGTGCGCGGCTGAAGTCATCCCGTGCACCGTCCTCGTCGGCCACTTGTTGGCGCAGGCGTCCGCGCATGACCAGCAGTCGCGCGTCGTCGCTGTGGGCCTGCAATCCTTCACTGGCGGCAGCGATGGCTTGCGGCAGGCGGTGTTGTTCCGTCAGGGCGCTGACCAGCAAGCGTCGATAAGCCGGGTTCCGCGGTGCCCGCGCTACCGCTTGGTTGGCCAGGGCTGAGGCTGCCGCCGGATCCTTGCGAGCGAGGGCGGCATAGGCCTGGGAAGCCGGGGCGGTGCCGGCGTCGCGCACTGTGCCCGGCCAGATGGCACAGGTCAGGCCGAAAGTGCTTTCCTGGCAATCCAGCGCCGGTGGCGGCGCCTGGACGACACTGGTCAAGCCCTTGCTTTTCTGGCGCAGCGCCGCGCGCGCGGTGGCGCGCCGGCTGGCAATGGCATCGTCAGCGTCGTTGCCCAAGGCCTGCAACTGACTCAGCGCCTGCTGAGGCTCGCCGCGGGCCAGCGCGGCGTCAGCGGCGAAGAGTTGGATATCGCGGACTTCGCTTGCCGACAGGCTTTTGAGGGCCAAGGCGCGATTGACGTCAGTCTGGCCCGCCTGAACCTTGCCCTGACGATCGCGGGCATAGCTGCGCAGAATCCACGGCGCGGCTTTACTCTCGTCCCGAGCCAGCGCGGCCGAGGCGGCTTGTTCGGCCCCTGGATAATCCTTGGCGGCGAGCAGGGCGCTGATCAGCAGTTGCTGGTTAGCGGCAACTTCCGGCGCCCAGGCCACGGCTTTGCGTGCCTGAGTCACGGCCAGCACCGCGTTGCCTTGTTCCAGGGCGCGGTAGCCCTGGACAGCCAGCGGCACGGCAAGTTGGCGGCGAATGGCTTGGCGACGCAGCAACAACGTATTGTCGTTGGCAAAAGTCCCAAGCGCGTCGGTGACGGCCTGGTCGGCGGCTTCCAGTTGCTGCTGGCGTTGCAGGGAATCAATCAGCAGCAATCGATATTCCCGGCGCCGGGGAGCCTGGGCGATGGCCGTGCGCGCCGATTGCGCCGCGAGGCCGAACTGCTCGCGGTCATAGGCCTTGAAGCCCCGGTTCGCAGCCACGAAACCCGGTGCTGCGGCAGGCGCGCGGCCCGAGGCGACAGTCCTGGGTTGGTCGCGCAGTTGCTTGTCACGTTCGGCCAGGGCGATCAGCGTATTGAGGCGCGTCACATCGGCGCGCTGGCGCAAGGCTTCGCGTGCCTTGGCGATGGCCAGGTCGTAGTCTTTGCGCTCATAGGCGCTGTAGGCTTCGTTGGCGGCCACGTAGGCGGGGCCGGTCAGCGGCAGCGGCAGTGTCTCGGCAACGGCAAGCACCGGTAAAAGGCTCAGCCCCGCCGCCAAAAGGGTCAAAAGGGGGCGGTTCATGCCGGAAGCTCCGTTGGGTAGAGGCTGTGTTGGCGTGCCACCGCTTGCTCGATCGTGGCTCGCGGCAAGACGCCGCTGTCTACGAGGTAGTCGCCGATCCGGCCATGATGCTGCGGCCGATACTGCAACATGGCGCGGCTGAACTGGTCGCGGTCGAGCAGGCCCATCTCGATCAACAGGTCGCCCAGCAGTGGGGCACGGGCATCCGGTACGGCGTGACCGTTGTCCGCTGGCAACCGGCGCAACAGCGCGAGGATTTCACTCTCACGGGCGATCAGTTGCACCGGCTCATTGCCCAGTTCGGCGCTGATTTGTTGCAGCCCCTCCTCGGAAAGCGGGTTGGCTACGGCAATCTGTTCACAGCCTTCGCTGTTGCGGCCCAGCGGTATTACCCGCCAGCGCAACGCAAACTCGCTGCTGAGCGAGGACGATGAAGCCGCGGCTTTTTCGGCGACGTCAAACACCCGGGGCAGGTCGTTCTGGAACGCGATCGCTTCGGCCAGGGTTTCATCGTCCAGCCAGCCGTTGTTGAGCAGGATCCGCCCCAACGGCACGTCCCGCGCCTGTTGTTCATCCAGTGCGCTTTGCAAATGGCTGTCAGTGATGGCTTGCCACGACAGCAACACGCTGCCCAGGCGACGCGGCGCGATGGCGACCAGGTCGGTGGACGGGAAGTCGTGCATGGTCTTGTCCCAGACCAATTTGCGATTCATCACCTTGCCCACCAGGAACATGCGCCAGGCCCGTGAGGCGGCCATGAAGTTGACGAAGTTGCCGACCAGCATCCGCGGGATAGACAACAACCCATGCTGCCAGCCGTACAACACGGTGGTGAAATAACAACGGTGCAAGATCCGCCAGGCCAGGGCGACGCCGTTGGCCAGTAGCAGGTACTTGATCAGTCCGCCGTTTTCAAACGGTGTTGGGAAGCTGACGTTCCACAAGCCACTCTGGCGCAGGATAATCAGGGCCAGCAGTTGCACCAGAATGACGTAGGCAATGATGCTGACGAACGCTGTCACCACGCCCTTGCGGTCGCGAAACAGCAGGTAGCGGTTGGCCAACGAACCGTTCCAGCCCATTTGTTCCCAGCCTTGCAGGCCGATGCCCAAGGTCCAGCGGGCCTTTTGCCGGAACGCCGTGCGGAAGGTGTCGGGGAAGAACTCACGCACGCAGAGCGGCATGTTCAACGTCGATTCGTAGGGCTTGCGGAACCAGGATTTGCGCAGCACACGAAACTGCACCGGGAAGCGCACGAAGATCGCGTTCATGCCGACCTTGGCCAGCCGTGCGCCGACGTCGTAGTCCTCGGTGAGGCTGTCGGTGTTGAACGGCTGGTTCTCCGTTTCACCGGCCAGCACCCGCAGGGCTCGATGGGAAAAGCACGTGCCGACGCCGGCCGAGGGCACGGTGTCGGTCATGCTTTCACGCACCACCAGGTCCTTGCCGTGCCATTCGGCGAACTCGTCCATATACGTGCCGGCGACCCACTCGTACCAATTGCGCTCCAGCGACACCACTGGCAGTTGGATCATGTCCTTGCGCGGCAGCAAATAGTTGAACAGGCGTAACTCCAGCGGGTGCAGCACGTCTTCGCTGTCGTGCAACACCACGCCGGCGAAGGTCATGCCGTGGGTTTTCTCGTGCAGGAATATCGCCTGGATGACCCAGTTCAGGCAGTCGGCCTTGCAGGTCGGCCCGGCATGCGGCACTTCCACGCGATGCAGTTGTTTGTAGCGCCGGCGCATCCGCTCGACTTCGTCGATGGTGCGCTGGTCGTTGACGTAGGTGCCGACGAAGACCACGTAGTTCTGGTAGTCGAGCGTCGAGACCATGTTTTCGATCATCGGCGCGATGACGTCGTATTCCAGCCAGGCCGGCACCATGATCGCCAAGGGCTGTTCGTCCCGGGCCAACAGTTGTTCGGCGGTCAGTGGCCGGTATCTACGGTCCACGGTGAACTTGCGGTACAGCCGGCGAGACCAGTACCACACGTCAATGATCAGATCATCCAGGCTGGAGATCAGGATCAACACCGCGACCACGATGGTCGCGACCTCAAGGTAGTTGTAGTAGTGGGCCAGCCAATAGGGCCAATAAAGCGACGTCATCGGAGGTTTCCGTTACTGGCGATTGCGACGGGCGAGACGGCCGGCCAGCAACAAAATGAAGAACAAGGCGATACCGCCGGGAATCAGCCAGAGCAGCGAAGGTTTACGCCAGGCGTCGAGGCCCTTGGGTTCTTCACGGTCGATCAACTGGCTGCCACTGGGATCCTGGCTGTCGATGACGGCAACGGCGCCGCTGTCGCCAAGAATCGCCACGTCACCACGGGTCAGCACGATCGGTTCGGCCAGGCTCGGCGCCTGGCTGCCCAGGGTCCGATAGACCAGGCCGTGTTGCCCCGAGGTCTGCACCACTTGCAGCGACGCCAGATGGTTGAGCGACTGCACGTCAAGGAGCACTTGATCCTTGTGGTGAATGCGCAGGCGACCCTGATCATCGACCTGGACCGATTCCTTGCTGTCTTTAAGTGGCAGTTCGAAAGCCAAGAAGGCTTTGTCCGGGCGGGCCACGGCTTTGGCGTCAGGACTGACTTTCAGCTGTGCGCGCAGCGGCGAAACGCCGGCGGCATCGGCGACCGCAATCACCCGCGCCAGGCTGCTGGCGGGATGGTCGAGGTACGCCTGGGGCACCAGGACTTGGGTGTCCATCGCGAAACGTGCGGCCATGCCGGAAAAGTCGTCGGCCAACGCGGTGGCGTCCAGCACGATATGGCTGGTGGGCAAAACCGAAACCGGGAAAGCCTGAGGCGTTTCCAGGCACCGATCGCTGACTGGCTGGCGCTGGAACGACACACGCAACACGTTCTTCGAACCCAGCGCATAACGAGGGATATGGGCCTGGATGCGTTGTGATTCACCATTGGCGCTTAACTGCTGGGCGCCAATCAGGTAGTCATTGAAGAACAGCGAGGCCACCGGCGCGGTGTCCGAAGCACCTGGCGCTGCGGAGACGTCCACCACGGCCGTGACCGGCAAACGACCGTCATAGGCCACGCTGCCCAACGGGAACGAGGTGCTCCAGTCGAACCGCGAGGCGACATCGTAGGTGCCAGGGGCGCCGCCCAGTCGCGACAGGGCCACGCGGTTATCGTCGCTCAACGGCGTCTGCGCTTCGCTCACCGTCAGCTGGCGGCTGCGGGCCAATTTGTTCCACGCCGAACCGAGCAATGACAGTGCTTTGCCGGTGGCGTCCGGGGCGATCATCAGCACCGGGCGCGTGCCCAGCAGCGCCAGGCGTACATTGTCGCTGCCGGCAGCGGCCAGACCTGCGTTGACGTGTTGTTCGCGCCATTGGGTCAGGGCGCTGGCCGCTGTTGCGTCGAGCCCCTGGACCTGACTCTGCAAGGCATCCAGCGCTTGGTTGACGGCTTGGAGCAGTTGCGGGTCGTTGATCGCCAGGTCGGCCTGTACGTTCGAGGTCTGGCCCAGCATCAGCAGGGCGCCGATTTCGGCTGGGTTGGCGAGGGTATGCTGGCCTTTGCCGTTGAGGCTGGCAAAGGCTGGAATGCTCAGCAGCTCGGCGGGGATGCGCAGGCCGCTGAGGTCCACGCTGTCCTGTACGGCAGGGAAGGGCAGGATGCGGCTGTGTTTGCCGATACGTGCCAGGGCTACGCCAAGTTTCCAGGCGGCGTCGTAACTGGTGGCGGACAACGAACCCGGCGCGACCAGGATCCCCGGTTCACTCGGCAGTGCGGCCCAGGCTGCGCTGACGTCCCGCAATTGGCTGGCGTCGTAGCTGTAGGTCAGGCGCGTCTCGGGCTGGATGCGCAGCACGTTGCCGATGATTCGATCGTCTTCGCACAATGGACGGGAAACCACTGACGACCAGGCAATGCCCAAGCGCACCAAGCCGTTTTCACGCGGTGCTTTGTCAACGCCCAATGTCGCGCTTGCGTCGCCCTGTGCCTCGCTGAGCCCTTCGGCGCGCACCGGATATCCATCCAGCGACAACAGCAGCGTGTTGCGGCCACCTTCGCCGTTGAGATAACTGGCGTCCACTTGCAGTGTCGCGTCATTGAGGACGACACCGGCGGGCACCGGCAGATACAGTTCGCGTCGGGCGTCGCTGGCGCCCAGCAGAATCGGCGCGGTGATGCCCAGGTCGCTCAGGCGCACGACGCGCTCCTGGTGGGTGTCAGCATTGAGACGATGAATCGCCTGGGTGAGCGGACTGTCCGCAGCCAGCGCAAAGGACGGCATAAGGGCAAGCAGGCTCAGGCCACAGGCAAAGGCGCTGAGTGCACCCGTAGGGAGGGCAACGAAAGGCTTCATTCAGGCAAATCTCGATTCGATAGGAAGAGGGCGGTGGTTAGGAGAAATCGGCGGACAACTCGCGTGCCTCGTGCGGCAACGGGTGAAGTGCCTGGTGTTGCGAGTGCAACTGACCCGCGACGAAGTCCTCGACCACTCTGCCCATCAGCACATCGACGATGCGCTGGCTGGCGTGACCGTCGCCGTAGGGGTTGGCCGCTTGTGAGGCGCGGCGCCACAAGGTGTCGTCGTCGAACAGCGCATCCACACCGGCAATGATCGAGGCCGGAGAGGTCCCGACCAGTCTCACGGTGCCCGCCGCTACGGCTTCGGGGCGTTCGGTGACGTCGCGCATCACCAGCACCGGTTTGCCCAATGACGGTGCTTCTTCCTGCACACCGCCGGAATCGGTGAGGATCACATGGGCGTGTTGCATCAGGCGCACGAACGCCAGGTAGTCCAGCGGTTTGATCAAATGCACGTTGAGCAGGTCGCCCAATTGTTCGGTCACCGGGCCCAGCACGTTGGGGTTGAGGTGCACCGGGTAGACGATCTGGATATCCGTGCGCTGGGCCAGGTGGCGCAACGCTTTGCAAATGTCGAGAAAACCCTCGCCAAAGTTTTCGCGGCGGTGACCGGTTACCAGCAGCAACTTGCGTCCGGTTTGCAGGAACGGAAACTGGCGGTCCAGCTCGTCACGCAGCCGTGCGTCCTGGTCGATGCGCGCGGCGGTCATCTGCAACGCGTCGATCACCGTGTTACCCGTCACCAGGCTGCGCCCTTGGGCGCGTTCGTTTACCAGGTTGTCGCGCGATTGCCCGGTGGGAGCGAACAGCAGATCGGCACTGAGGTCGATGCAGCGGCGGTTCATTTCTTCCGGCCATGGGCTGTAGATGTCGCCGGTACGCAAGCCAGCTTCCACATGGCCCACCGGGATACGGCGATGGAAAGACGCCATCGATGCCACCATGGCCGATGTGGTATCGCCATGCACCAGTACGCGATCCGGGCGAGTCTGCTCCAGCACCGGGTCGATGGCGGCATACAGCGCGGCGGTCAGGGAGTTGAGCGTCTGGTGTGGCGTCATTACATCGAGGGTGAAATCGGCCTTCAGGTCGAACAGGTCGAGCACTTGTTCAAGCATGCTTTGATGCTGGCCGGTGACACAGATCAGCGATTCGATGCCGGGTTCGGCGGCGAGGGCTTTGACCAACGGGGCCATCTTGATGGCTTCCGGACGGGTACCAAAAATCGACAGCACCCGGAGCCGAGACTGATTAGTTGCGATGACGCCCTTCCTCGCGCAGTGGCTGCGCCGCACAACAGTTCGCCCAAGCGCGAAGAGGCGTTTGAGCAAACAAGCGATTTAAGTTAAGTGGGTTTTTGAATGTCAGACGAGACAGGCGCAAAAAATAGGCTTAATGGCTTCGTGCTACTCCGACCCGTCAAATTAATAACATCAACCGGTTTAATTGCAAAGTTTTATATATGAAGTTTTTTATAGAGGGGCTTGGGCGCAAAAAGTTGCAGGTGGAGGAAGTGAGTCGCCTGTAGGTTTTGTTTGTTTTAACTATTTGAATATAAAAGATATTTAAACTTTTATGGGTCGATCGCCAACGGCGGGGGTGCGTAGGTGTGAGCGCGTGGCGGCTTTTTGGCGTCGGAGTTTTGTAAATGAAGGGTGCAGTCTCTGTCAGTCCGTTGGCGCCTGTAAGTTGTCAAAAAAAGTCGGAGAGCGCAGTTATAAAAGCGCGAAAGTACGGGGCGAGCAAAGTTCATTTAATTAGAGCATCTAACCGAAAATTTTAGTTGCCATTGTGGTGCCGCCCCAAGAGGCATGAGTGGCACGACCTCGCCCCCCAGCCTTAGCCGATAATCGCACGTTTTTTCAGCCGCTCGTGTCTGGCGTATTGACCGAACTAACCGGTTGGTACATTTTAGTCGCAGCACGTCTCGCCCGGCATGGTCGAGATCATAATAAAAAGAGGAACACCCGATGCGTACCCGTCCATCAGCGCCACGCGCCTTTCCCCCAAGCCGTTGCTCGCGTCCCGAAGCAACGTCCAGTACCTCTCAAGCGACCCGCTAGCGACCGCGCTAATAGCTGCACTGGCGAGCCGGCTGGATGTCGGCACCTAAAGTCCGAGAGGTCTCGAAGATGACAAAAGTCGTCGATTTGTATTTCAAGCTGCTGAAGCTGCTGATCGTCTTATGCATGGTCGCGATGATCGTGCTGGTGTTCGGTAACGTCGTGTTGCGCTATGCCTTCAACTCCGGCATCAGCGTGTCGGAAGAACTGTCGCGTTGGTTCTTCGTCTGGATGATTTTCCTGGGCGCCCTGGTGGCGCTCAAGGACCGCGCCCACCTGGGCATGAACAGCCTGGTCAAGCGCTTGCCGCCGGCGGGCCAGCGTGCCTGCCTGATCATCAGCCACCTGTTGATGCTGTACATCTGCTGGCTGATAGTCAGTGGAAGTTGGCAGCAGGCGGTCATCAACCTGGACGTGGTCGCGCCGGCCTCGGGCCTGTCGATGGCGTTGTTCTACGCCGCAGGATTGGTGTTCGGTGCCAGCGCCGGCGCCATCCTGGTGTACGAGCTGTACCTTGCACTGTCCGGCAAACTCAGGGACGAGGAGCTGGTGATGGTCGAGCAAAGCGATACCCCGGCAATCAATCCTGACACCATCGCTGACAAGAGTACCCGCCCATGACCTTGGCCATCTTCCTGGGATCGTTGATGGGCAGCATGGCACTGGGAATGCCGATTGCCTTTGCCTTGCTGGTGGTCAGCGTGTCGCTGATGTTCTACCTGGACCTGTTCGACGCCCAGATCATCGCGCAGAACCTGCTCAATGGTGCCGACAGCTTCCCGCTGATGGCGGTGCCGTTCTTCATGCTGGCCGGCGAAGTCATGAACGTCGGCGGGCTCTCCAAGCGCATCGTCAACATTGCCATGGCGCTGGTGGGGCACAAGCGTGGTGGCCTGGGTTACGTGGCCATTATTGCCTCCTGCTTGTTGGCGTCGCTGTCTGGTTCGGCCGTGGCCGATGCGGCGGCGCTGGCAGCGCTGCTGGTGCCGATGATGGTGCTGGCCGGGCACAACCGGGGGCGCTCGGCCGGGCTGATCGCCGCCGGTAGCATTATTGCCCCGGTCATTCCGCCGAGCATCGGTTTCATCGTCTTTGGCGTGGCGTCCGGCGTGTCGATTTCCAAGTTGTTCCTGGCTGGGATCGTGCCAGGGCTGATGCTTGGCGCCGGGCTGGCCATCGCCTGGTGGTTCATCTCCCGTCGCGAAATCGTCGAGACGCCACCCAAGCGCTCCCGTGCCGAAGTGCTGCGCACATTGCTCGATGGCAGCTGGGCGATGGGCCTGCCGCTGATCATCATCCTCGGTCTGAAGTTCGGCATTTTCACGCCCACGGAAGCGGCGGTGGTCGCGGCGGTGTACTCGTTGTTCGTGTCGTTGGTGATCTACCGGGAGATGAAGATCAGCCAGCTGTACGAAGTGATCCTGTCCTCGGCCAGGACCACCTCGGTGGTGATGCTGTTGGTGGCGGCGGCCATGGTTTCATCGTGGCTGGTGACCATCGCCGACTTGCCCGGTCAACTGGCGGAACTGCTGGCGCCGTTCATGGACAACCAGACCCTACTGCTACTGGTGATGATGGCGTTGATCATCTTGGTCGGCACGGTGATGGACATGACCCCGACCATTCTCATTCTCACGCCGGTGCTGATGCCGGCCGTGATCCAGGCGGGCATCGATCCGGTGTACTTCGGCGTGCTGTTTCTGATTAACACGGCGATTGGCCTGATCACGCCGCCGGTGGGCACGGTGCTGAACGTGGTGTGCGGCGTGGCGAAGCTCGACTTTGAGGAGATCGTGCGCGGCGTATGGCCGTTCATGCTGGCGCAATTTGCCGTGCTGTTTTTGCTGGTGCTGTTCCCCCAGCTGGTCCTGGGACCGTTGAAATTCTTCACTGGTTGACGCCGGTGACAACCATGGCCGCTCTACGCTAACAACAATAATGATCGGAGACTGAGATGCAAAAACTGATGAAAACCTTGCTGGCCGGGGCGTGCGCGACAGGCTTGCTATTGGGCAGCGTGGCCGCCCACGCGGACGAGATCCGCGAGCGCACCTTGCGTTTCGCCTTCCAGAACGTCAAGGAGCACCCGCAAGGGCAGGGCGCGCAAAAATTTGCCGACCTGCTCAGCGACAAGAGCGGCGGCAAGATCAAGGTTCGTCTGTTTCCTGGCGGAACCCTGGGCGGCGACGTGCAGACCGTCTCGGCCCTGCAAGGCGGCACGCTGGACATCACCGTGCTCAACTCCGGCATCCTCGCCGCCCAGGCCGCGGATTTCGCGATGCTCGACTTCCCGTTCCTGTTCAACAACGCCGAGGAAGCCCATGCCGTCATCGACGGGCCAGTCGGACAGAAACTCGCGGCGCAACTGGACAGCAAGGGCCTGGTCGGCCTGGGCTATTGGGACCTGGGTTTCCGCAACCTGACCAATAGCAAGCATCCAGTGACGAAACTGGAGGACATGCAAGGCCTGAAGATCCGGGTCATTCAATCGCCGATCTACCTGGAGACCTTCACGGCCCTGGGCGCGAACCCGGTGCCGATGGCATTCCCCGAGGTCTACACCGGCCTGGAACAACACACCATCGACGGGCAGGAAAACCCGTTCACGGTGATCGAAGGCAACAAGTTCTACGAGGTACAGAAATACCTTTCGGTGACCGGCCACATCTTCAATCCGCAGTCACTGATCATCAGCCAGAAAACCTGGAGTCGCCTGAACGATGATGAAAAGGCGATGATTCGCGCGGCAGCAGCCGAGGCGCAGACCTTCCAGCGCGAGGTCACGGCAGCGAGCATGGACAAGGCGAAAGCGACGCTGGCGGGCGCAATGACCGTCAACGAAATCACGCCGGCCGAGAAAGATCGCTTCCGCGAGCGCGTGCAGCCGGTGATCGACAAATTCGCCAAGTCCCTGGACGGCGACCTGGTGAAGATGATGTATGCCGAAATCGCCAAGGTTCGGGCGGGGCAATGAGCTAAGCGAAACGGTTCTTGAGCGACCCAAACCAGTGGAAGCGAGCTTGCTCGCTTCCACTGGTTTTTTGCATTACTGGGCGGCTGGAACCGCCAGCCATTGTCCAATCACTTTCTGATAGCTGCCGTTGGCCTTGCTCAAATGCAGCCATTGGTCGACATACATTTTCCAGGTGGTGTCGTCACGGGGCAGCAGGTAGGCTTTTTCGCCGTACTGCAGATAACGGCTCGGATTGACCGCGCAGAGGCCCGGCTTGAGCTTCTGTTGGTAGAGCGCTTCGGAGGCATCGGTGATCATCACGTCGGCGCGTTTCTCCAGCAGCTCCTGGAAGATTGTCACGTTGTCGTGGAAAGCGAGTTGGCCCTTGGGCAGGAACGCGCGCACGAACGCTTCGTTGGTGCCGCCGGCTGGCTCGACGAGACGCACCGAAGGCTGGTTGATCTGCTCGACGGTCTGGTAGCGCGACTGGTCTTCGCAACGCACCAGCGGGATCTTGCCGTCGACGTCCAGGGTGCTGCTGAAATTAGCCTTCTTCTGCCGCTCCAGCGTCACCGAAATTCCACCCATGCCGATGTCGCATTTGCCGGCGACCATATCCGGCATCAAGGTTTTCCAAGTGGTCTGCACCCATTGCACCTTGACGCCCAGGCTCGCCGCCAGGGAGCGGGCCATGTCGATATCGATGCCTTCGTACTCTCCCGATTCAGCCTTGTAGGTGTAGGGCTTGTAGTCGCCCGTCGTGCACACCCGCAGTTCACCTTGTTGTAGCACCTGGTCCAGGTGCGAAGGGGGTGGCTCGGCCAAGGCGCTGGCGCAAAGCGCGAGCAGGCCGCAGAACGTCATCGTACTTGTTATGGTTTTCATATTGATGGGACGTCTCGCAAGGGGAAGGACTAGGCCGTCGAGTGTAGTAAAAGTGTCGGCGGGCTGTCACTGAAGGGCGAAGCAGAGCCGTCATTGCTCTGGAGGGGCGTGCTGCTGCCCCAGGCTTTCCATATAAGCGCAGAACATATCGGCCATGGCCTCGGCATAGATCCGGATTTCCTCGCGGGTGCGAGGCGTTGCCGAAAAGCGCTTACCGACAGCGCTGAGCGTCGTGATGATCAGGTCTCCCGCCAGGGCGCGAACCTGTTCCGTGGCATCGGGCAGCGCCTGCAGCATGAAGGCGTCCACCGAGTCTTGCACCGACACTCGCGCCGCATGGTGCTCGGGGGCGTCGCGGTAGAGCGGGGCGGCGTCGTTGAGCGCGATGCGGACCTGCGCCTCGTCGCACTCGGATTGGATGAACGCCTGTACCAGGGACCTCAACCGCTCAAGTGGTGGCTTGGCCGGGTCTTCCAGGATTTTGCGCAGCATTGCGCTGGTTTGCTGCCATTCATCACTTTGCAGCCGGAACAGGATCGCCGCTTTGTTCGGAAAGTATTGATACACCGATCCAACGCTGACGCCTGCCCGCTCGGCGACACGGGCCACGGTGAAGCGCGGGGCGCCCTCGGCCGCCAAAACCTGAACAGCCGCCTCCAGGACCGCCGCCACCAGTTCGCTAGAGCGTGCCTGTTTCGGCTGTTTGCGCGAGGAAATCTGCGGGCCTGGGCGTTCGGACATGAGGGCGATGAACCTCGAAAGGGAATGCGAATAGGAAATGCGACGGATTGTTCGTATCTTGAATGCGACTAATTGATCGCATTCTAGTCGGCTCCGTAAACAGTTCAACTTCTCATCGCGTCCCTTTCCGTAGGTAGGGTTTATGACTCAAGAAAATATTCATCTCGGTGCCTCATCGGCGCCTCAGGCAACCGCAGGCGCCAGCCCGGCACTCAAGCTGTTGCCGCTCACGCTGACCGTCTTCATCGGTTTCCTGACCATCGGCATGCAGTTGCCGGTCTTGCCGCTGCACCTGCATGAAACGCTGGGCATGGGCACCCTGGTCATTGGTCTGGTGGTCGGCGCGCAGTTCGCCGCAGCGCTGCTGTCGCGGGCCTGGGCCGGGAATTTTGCGGACATGCGTGGCGGCAAGCGCGCGGTCATGGCCGGGCTGGTGACGGCCGCCGTGTCCGGGCTGATCTATCTGCTTTCCCTGGCGTTCGTTGCCATGCCTGTCACATCGGTCTGGTTGTTGGCGGGCGGCCGCGTGTTGCTGGCGCTGGGCGAAAGCCTGATCGTGACCGGCGCGTTGGGCTGGGGTATCGGTTTGGTTGGTCCGCAGCATGCGGGCAAGGTCATGGCCTGGACTGGCATCGCCATGTACGGCGCCTATGCGCTGGGCGCTCCGCTCGGCGTGGCGCTGAACACTGGCTGGGGTTTCATGGGCATCGCCATGGCCTCGATGTTCATTCCGCTGCTGGCCTTGGCAGTCGTGGCGGGTGTTCGGGCTGTCGCCCCGACGGCGACCCGACGTATACCCTTCTACAAAATGCTTGGCGTTGTGTGGGTTCCCGGTATGGGATTGGCATTGTGCAGCGTCGGCTTTGGTGTCGTCACGGCGTTCATCGCCCTGTTGTTTGCGGCTCGGGACTGGGGCAACGCGTCGTTGGCCTTCACCGCGTTCGGTCTTGCGTTCATCGGAGCGCGCCTGCTCTTCGGGCACCTCCCGGACAAGATCGGCGGCGCCCGTGTCGCCTTGGTCTGCGTATTGATCGAGGCCATTGGTCTGCTGCTGATCTGGGACGCCGACACCGCGACCATCGCCTACCTGGGTGCAGCATTCACCGGCTTCGGTTATTCCCTGGCGTTCCCAGGCTTCGGCGTGGAAGCGGTGCGGCGTGCACCGTCACAGAACCGTGGCCTCGCCATGGGGGCTTATGTCGCCTTTCTCGATATTTCCCTGGGCATCACCAGCCCGCTGGCCGGCCTGTTGGCGAGTGGCTGGGGGATCGGTGCGGTTTACCTGGGCGGTGCTATTGCCGTTGCACTGTCTCTCGGGGTGGCTTTGATGCTGCTGAGAGGGCAGGCAGTACAAGTTCAATACAAATCCTGAGCCGTCTTTGGGTTAAAGAGGGCGTTTGATTTTGCTTTTTCCAGAACAGGAGCGTTGCACATGCACGTATTCGTAACCGGTGGCACGGGCTGGGTTGGCTCGGCCGTGGTACAGGACCTGATCGGCGCCGGGCATCACGTCACCGGCCTGGCCCGCTGCGAAGAAAAGGCTGCCGCACTCGCGGCGGCCGGCGCAAAGGTCGTCCGAGGAACCTTGGATGATCTGGACGTCTTGCACAAGGCCGCCTCGGCAGCGGACGCGGTGGTTCACACCGCATTCAGTCATGACTTCTCGCGATTTGCCGAAAATGCCGAGCAGGATCGCCGCGCCATCGAAACATTGGGTGGCGCATTGCAAGGCTCCGACCGACCGTTGCTGGTGACGTCGGGCCTGTTCGGATTGACCCGCGGCGCGAGTGAACTGGAAGTGGTCAGCCCGGCCTCGCCACGGAAGTCCGAAGCAGCGGCGAGAGACCTGGCCGAGCGCGGGGTGCGCGTGGCGACGGTGCGGTTGGCGCCATCGGTGCATGGTCTCGGTGATCATGGGTTTGTGCCGATCCTGATTCGTCTGGCGCGAGAGAAGGGTGTGTCTGCTTTTCCTGGAGAGGGCCGCCATTGCTGGTCGGGGGTGCATCGACTGGATGCCGCGCGGGTCTATCGACTCGCCCTGGAGCAAGGTGTGACGCAATCGGTCTATCACGCCGTCGCCGATGAGGCGGTGCCGTTCAGGGATATTGCCCAGGCGATCGGGCGTGGCCTGGGGTTGCCGGTCGAGTCCCGCGAACGCGAGCATTTTGGCTGGTTCGCTCATATGGCGGGCGCGAACATGGCGGTGTCCAGTGAATACACCCGCGGCTTGTTGGGTTGGACGCCAAGCGGTCCGGGGCTGTTGGCTGATCTTGGGCAGCCGGGTTATTACACGGAGTAATTGCCACAAGAGCGGTGCGTGGGCTAGCGGGAAATAAGCCCATGGTCGATCGCGTATTTCACCAAGGCGGCGGGTTTATCGATGTTGAGCTTGCGGCGGATGCTCAGGCGATGGGTTTCGACGGTGCGCACGCTGATGTCCAGTTCCCGGGCCATTTCCTTGTTGTTCAACCCCTGGACCATTTTCGCCAGGACCTGGCTTTCGCGCGGCGTCAGCTCGCTGTCGGTGTTCGGGTCGGTGGCGAGGCGCTGGGCGATCTCGGCGCTGTAGAAAGTACCGCCGCTGATGATGGCTTCGATGGCGGCGACGATTTCCTTGGACGGTGAATTCTTCAGGACATAGCCGCTGGCACCGGCGCGCACCGATTCGCTGATGTATTCATGATTGTCGTACATGCTCAAGATCAGGATCTTGAGGCTGGGGTACTGCTTGCCCAGCAGCCGGGTAAGCTCCAGGCCGTTCATGTCCTTGAGACCGATGTCCATCAGCAGCAGGTCCGGCTGGCAGCGCTCCACCATTTCGATCGCCTGCACGCCATTCTCCGCTTCGCCGACCACGTCCAGCCGTGGCATGACCGACAGCAGGGCTCGGATACCGTCGCGGACCAGGGAATGGTCGTCGACCAACGCGACGCGTATAGCCGCAGGCAGGTTCATGGGCAGGTGCTCTTGTTGAAATGAATGCGCATCAGCTCTCCGTGGCGGGCATGGTCATGGGCAACAGGATATCCAGTTCGCTTCGTCCCGGTACCGATGTCAGTTCCAACCGACCGCCGAAATGCTCGACCCGTTCGCGGATATTACGCAGGCCGATCCCCGTATGGCCACGTTCGACCTGCGGGACGTTGAAGCCCATCCCATCGTCGATCACGGTCAGTCGCAAGGACTGGCCCGAGCCGAACAGGGTGATGGCGACACGTTTCGCCCCGGCGTGTCGCTCGATGTTGGTCAGCGCTTCCTGGGCAATGCGGAACAGCGAGACGGGGGCGCCGTTTTCCAGGCGACAATCGAATTCGTTGCTCCGGTAGGCAACCTCCAGGCCACTGCGCTGTTCGAATTCTGCCGCGAGCTGGCCGATGGCGGCGGGCAGGCCCAGGGTGTCGAGCAATGAAGAGCGCAAGTCGTGGGAGATGCTGCGGATTTCACCGATGGCTTCACCCAGGCGATCCGTGGCGTTTTTCAGGATACCCAGGCCGTTTTCCTGGCCATTCTCGAGCACATGGCTGGCCAGTTCGAATTGGAATTTGATCGACACCAATAATTGGCTGATGCCGTCGTGAAGCTCGCGAGACACCCGTGAGCGTTCTTCTTCCTGCAAGCTGACGATGCGCTGGTTCAGACGCTGGAGCTTCTTGTCGGCCAGGCGATGTTCGCTGACGTTGAGGGTGATGCCGCCGGCAAATACCAGCAGCACCGCCACCAGCGCAATGGCGGCGATGGCCTGCATGGTGGAGTGGATGCCTTGGGCCACTTCGTCGCGTGCCTGCTGGGTGGCGCGTTCGACGTCCTCCAGGTAGATCCCGGTGCCGAGCATCCAGCCCCAGCGATCCAGCATCACGACGTAGGCGAGCTTGTCGGTCACTTGTCCGGAGGAGGGCTTGTTCCAGGCATAACGCTGGAAGCCCTCGCCTGATTCGGCACTCTTGAGCAACGCCTGGATCACGGGCAGGCCTTGCGGATCTTTCATGTCCCAGAGGTATTGCCCCACCAGCTCCGATTGGCGGGCGTGCATCAGGCTTCGACCCTGCCGGTCGTAGACGAAAAAATAACCGTTGATGCCAAAGCTGAGCTTGCGCAGTTCTTCCAATACCTGTTGCTGCGCCCGTGCGTCGCCCTTGCCATCGTCGTAAAGCGGAGCGATCAGGCTCTGGGCCATTTCCACGTAGTTCTTCAACTCGGCGCGTTTGCTCGCCAGGATACTGTCTTCGATCAGTTGCGCCTGTTGATCGCCCAGCTGGCGGTTGAGCGAGATGACCAAGGCACCAATAACGGCAATCGCCAGGACCAACGGCAAAATCCCGAGGGCGACGATCTTGTGTTTGAGCAGCATCTGTACTCCTGTCCGAATTCGGCGGGGGGAGGTGGATGGCGGGCATCATATGCCAAACCTGGGTGGCTGGCATAAGACCTGTGGGAACGGGTGTCTACGTAGTACTACGTAGGTAACCCGTACGTAGTACTGCGGATTTATTTATTGACGGCTTGCAGGGATATTGGGTCGGCTCCGAATAGCCGGGGCACACTATAAAAACAATCGCCGCAATCCACTGGATATCGGCAGGAGACACGCAATGACAACCCGTCTGGTTAAACACCTCGCCTGGTTTGCCGTGGCTGTTCTGGGAGCTTGTGCGCTGAGTGTCGTGGCCTTGCGCCGCGGAGAGCCGATCAACGCCCTCTGGATCGTCGTCGCAGCCGTGGCCATTTACCTGGTCGCCTACCGCTACTACA
>NZ_JABWQW010000025.1:0-92068 GCF_014268645.1 Pseudomonas sp. SWRI154 | reverse complement strand
GGTCCACACGGCGTTGCCGCGATGCCGGGCGTGCAGGAAACCGTTGCGGTACTCGTAGGACGTGGGCTCGCCTTCGGGCGGAATCAGCGCCGCCAGCCGTCCGACTTCGTCGTAGCGGTATTCGGTCAGCGCGCCGAGCGGGTCTTGTTCGGCGACCAGACGACCCTGTTCGTCATAGGCCTTGAGGTGTTCGCCGCCATCGGGATCGACCTGGCGCACCAGCCGCGCGCGGTCGTCATGGACGTAGACTTCCTGGCTGCCATCGAGGTTCTGGACCGTGACGCTGCCGTCCTCGCCCCAGGTGTAGCGGCTGTCCATCTGCGCAAAAGATGCCCAGTGCCGCACGCAGCGGGCCGCCGGGCCGAGGCCTTGCCATTCCCAATAAAAACTCGCGCCGCCGGCCAGTTGCCGTTGGAGGATGACGTGCTGGTCGTCGTAGTCGTAGCGTTCGCTTTCGCCGGCGGCGTTGGTCGCTTCGATCAGCCGCAAGCGCGCGTCGTAGCGGTAGGTCACCAGCGTCTGTTCGGTGCGCCAGGCTTCGTCCGGGTGCAGTTCCGGGTGAAAGCCCTGGTAGTCGATGGCGACCAGATGACGCTGTTCGTAGCGCAGGCGCAGGCAGCGCCGAGCGCCGTTGTCCAGGCGGCTGATGTCGCCGTAGATGTTGCGCTGGATCGTCAGGCGGTTGTCGTACCGATCGCTCAGGGCGATCAGATGACCGTCGCGAAAGTGTAGGAAAGGCGCACCGTCGCCGGGTTGGGCGATGATCAGCTCGTCCGGTTCGCAGCTCAGGTAGATCGCCGCACGGGCCAGGCTGTTGTGGATCGCCGGGCGTTGCAGGTTCGGTCGGGGAAACGTGGTGCGGCGGTTTTCCTGGTCGATCCAGATGACCTGCTCGCCTTCGATCAACAGGCGATGGGCCAGGGCATGGCTCCAGCCACGGCCGAGCCCGACGTCCAGGTCGGCGGCGCTGGTGCGATAAAGGCGGGTGAAGACGAAGGGCATGCGCCCGTCGAGGGTGCCGTCGTCCAGGGTCAGCAGTTCTTCGCCAGTGACCATCGACACCGGGCAGCCATGGGTGCGGGTTTGGTCGGCGCTGTCGGCGGGATCGCCGTTGGGGTTTTTCGATTGGACGGGGGCGTCGTCGTGGGGTTCGTATCTGCTTAGCTGCGTGGAAGGCAGGGATTTTTCCCGCACGACCGGGAGCGGATTACTGACCGACAGCGGTGGAGAATCTCCCGTGGTGATCTGCAAAGGCGTGACCGGTGCTGGTCCCGCCGACGTTCCTCGGCCACTGACCACCAGCGGTTTTAGAACATCGGCGTGTTTGTCGAGGCTGTCGTCGCCGAGTTGCCCCAGGCGCTGACTGGACGCCTGCAACCATTTGCGGGCCCGCTCCGAGCGGAGATGGCGCAACACCTTGCCGCTCATATGCAGCCCCACGCCCAGGCCACCGGTCACGCGCGCCAAGATGAAATTGATCAGAATCTCGGCGCGCATTTCCCCTATGACTTCGGCCATGTACTGCGGCGGCAGTAGCCGCACCCAACTGGTGAACGCCGCGGTGTAGACGAAGAGCAGGGGCTCATCGCTCAGGACCATCAGGGCTTTGGCGATCGCCTCCGAGGAAGCTTTCAGCAGTTGCTCAAGTTCGGCCTCGGTGAGGTATTCCAGCAACTTTTCACTGTTTGCTTGCAGGTCCGCCAGCAGATCGAAGACCTGTTTGACGTCGTCCCATAGCTTGAGCAGGGCGTTCTCAAAACCGCGTAACTGAGCCTCTTGCAACGTGTTGAAGCGCTTTACGAAACCGCTCTCGGAAGCCTCCTTCCACAGCGGTTGAAACTCGTTCCACTCGGCTTTCAGCCAAGCTTCCAGCTCGATGATCGCGAGCTGGTAAGAGCTGTACAGCGCCCTGACATGACTGGTCGTGATATTTGGAAAAAAGCTGATGCGGTAACGCTGGCCGCGATCACACTCGGATATTTCCAGAATGCCGCTGGGGCCGATGACATGAGGGACGGGATCGCCGAACGTTTCCTTCCCCTGCTCACCCTTGATGATCGGCTCCAGCACCACCGGCGTGTCACCGATTGGCACGAAACGCGATGCCTTGAACATGTGCACCAGCGTCAGTGGCCCTTGTGCCGGACACCTCGCCACGACGGAGTTGACCTGCTTGCCGCCACCCTTGGAAGGTGCGAGCGATACCTCCTTCCCAACTTTGAACACCTGCTGGATATCCAACGTCTGACCGGTCCAGAACCTTTCTGCCCAACTGTCGTAGTCGCCCAGGCAGCGGCGAAAGTCCTGCAGTACTTCCTCGACGTCGGGCGTGCTCCTGGCGGCCAAGACCAGCGAACCAATGGCGCCTATTAAAGACGGGATCTTGTCGTGTGGAAGCATGCAGACATCTCGCAACACAGAGGTGGGCGCGAGACTGTGCCGGGGTTGGCTGGGGAAATAAGTCAGGGAAGGTGACAGTACCTGTAGGGCAAATCCCTAATTCATCCAGCCATTAAAAAAACCGCCCCTTTGGCACCGATAACATCGTTTCTCGGCGGCACGGCTTTTCCCTATATTGGCCCACAGATCCGGCGGATGGCTCAACGTCCGCCCCCTCAGTGCGAGTAGTCACAATGAACAAAAAACCTGACAGCGCAGGGCTGATCAACGCAGGAGCGGGCACCCGGGCGGTGTGGGGAGGGGAGCAAGTCAGGCATCCCTACAACGCCACCCAGACCCCCATCGTGGTCAGCGCTGCATACGGTTACGACGACATCGACGTCTGGTACGACGTCGCGCTGGGCAAGGCCCCCGGCTTCATCTATAGCCGCATGAGCAACCCCACTGTCGAGACCGTCGAAGCGAAGATTCGCGAGCTGGAAATGGCTGAGTCCGCCGTGGCGTTCAGCAGCGGCATGGCGGCGATCAGCAGCGTGCTCTACACCTTCCTCGCCAATGGCGATCGCGTGGTCTCGACCAAGGACAGCTATGGCGGCACCAACAAGATCTTCGAAGAATTCCTGCCGCGTACCGGCGTCGCAGTGACCTTGTGCGAGACCTTCGACCATGAGGAAATCGAGCGCGAAATCGCCAAGGGCTGCCAGGTGCTGTACCTGGAAACGCCGACCAACCCGACCTTGAAAATACTCGACATCCGCCGTCTGGTCGCCGCCGCAAAACGCGTCGGCGCCGTGGTGGTGGCGGACAATACCTTCGCCACGCCGCTGAACCAGAACCCGCTGGCGTTGGGCGTGGACGTGGTGATCCACAGCGCGACCAAATTCCTCAGCGGCCACGGCGATGTGCTCGGCGGCCTGGTGTGCGGCAGCGAAGCCTTGATGGCGAAGGTGCGTCACTACCGGGAAATCAACGGCGCGACACTCGATCCGTTCTCGGCCTACATGATCATCCGTGGCATGAAGACCCTGGCCCTGCGCATGCGCCAACAGCAGTCCAGCGCCCGCGCCCTGGCCGACTATCTCTGCACCGAACCCTTGGTGGAATCGGTCAACTATCCCGGCCTGCCGAGCCATCCGAATCACGCCGTGGCCTGTGCGCAAATGTCCGGTTTCGGCGCCATCGTCAGCTTTGTCCTGAAGGGCGGCATGGACACGGTCAAGGTGCTGTTGCCGCGCCTACGGTTTGCCCATTGCGCGGGCAATCTTGGCGCGGTGGAAACCATCTATGGCCCGGCCCGCACCACCAGTCACGTCGAAAATACTTTAGAGGAACGCCTCGCCCTGGGCATATCCGAAGGGCTGGTGCGGGTCTCGGTCGGCATCGAAGACACGGACGATCTGGTGGACGATCTGAAACAGGCATTCGCCTTCGTCAGAAAGACCCTTGATCCGCAACCCAATGAAGTCCACAGCGAGACCGCAAGCTGAAGTTTGCACGTTGATACCCCGCAACAAGGCCGTTAGCGGGGCGTTCATGAATAGGAATAATAATAAAAGCTCAGCGGCGCTTGTCTTACTCGCGCAGACGCGGATGCGCGCCCTGGCATTTCATGAGAACAACCATGTCCATAACAGAACAACAACTCAATACGCGGGCCGGCTTCAAACAGGAAATGCAGACGCGCCATATCGTCATGCTCGCCTTGGGCGGCGTGATCGGCACCGGGCTGTTCCTGACCTCCGGCTACACCGTCAACCAGGCCGGCCCGATGGGCGCGGTGATCGCCTACATCATCGGCGCGCTGATGGTTTACATGGTGATGATGTGCCTCGGCGAACTGGCGGTGCAGATGCCGGAAACCGGCTCTTTCAGCACCTACGCCACGCGCTTCCTCGGCCCCGGCACCGGCTACACCGTGGCTTGGCTGTATTGGCTGACGTGGACGGTGGCGATCGGTTCCGAGTTCACCGCCGCCGGCATCCTCATGACCCGCTGGTTTCCCGACACACCGGTGTGGATCTGGAGCGCACTGTTCGCGGGCTTGGTGTTTTTGACCAACGTGATTTCGGTGCGACTGTTCGCCGAAACCGAGTTCTGGCTTTCGCTGATCAAAGTGTTGACCGTGGTGGTGTTCCTGCTGATCGGCGGTGGCGCAATTCTGGGCCTGTTGAACATCGATCAGGTCCACAGCATCGGCTTGAGTAACTTCACTCGCGAAGGGCTTTTTCCTACCGGCTTCATGCCGATTGCGATGACGCTGCTGGCGGTGTCCTTCGCGTTTTCCGGCACTGAACTGATCGGTATCGCCGCCGGCGAAACCAAGGACCCGCAACGCAACGTGCCGCGCGCCATTCGCACCACCGTGCTGCGCCTGGCGGTGTTTTTTGTCGGGACCATTTTTGTCCTGGCGACGCTGCTGCCGCGCGAACAGGCCGGTCTGGTGGAGAGCCCCTTCGTCACCGTCTTCACCTACATCGGCATTCCATACTCCGCCGACATCATGAACTTCGTGATCATCACCGCCTTGTTGTCGGCGGCCAACTCTGGTCTATACGCCGCCTCGCGGATGCTCTGGACCCTCAGCGACCAAGGCCACCTGCCCAAGCAGTTCTCGTCCCTGACCCGCATGGGCACGCCGCTCAACGCGATCATCGTCAGCATGGCCGGCGGCGCCGCCTCGTTGCTCAGCAGCGTGTTTGCCGCCGACACCATCTACCTGGCGCTGGTGTCGATTTCCGGCCTCGCCGTGGTGGTGGTGTGGATGAGCATCGCCGCGAGCCAGATAGCGTTCCGCCGGCACTTCGTGGCCAACGGCGGCGATGTGCGCGACCTGACGTTCCGCGTCCGTGGTTATCCGTGGGTGCCGCTGGGGGCGCTGGTTTGCTGCAGCCTGGCGTGCGTGGGCATTGCCTTCGACCCAGAGCAACGGGTGGCGCTGTACTTCGGCTTGCCTTTTATCGCCTGGTGTTACTTCGTGTATTACATTACCCGCAAAGGCCGCCAGCGACGCTTGTCGGTCGCCCTTGCGGCACAACCGTCCGATGCGTTCTAAACCGCGTCGACGGGCGGGCAAACGGGCCCGGTGCGTGGGGGTTAACGAGGTAAGACCATGAAGCAGAAAACGTTGCCCCCGTTGAACTGGCTACGGGCGTTCGAAGTGTCCGCCCGCTGCCTGAACTTCACCCACGCCGCCGACGAATTATTCTTGACCCAGGGCGCGGTCAGCCAGCAGATCCGCCAGTTGGAAAGTCACTTGGGCGTGGCGCTGTTCAAGCGCTTGCCCCGCGGCCTGGGCCTGACCGAAGAAGGCCAGGCCTTCCTGCCCGTAGTCCAGGATGCGATCACGCGATTGGCGGTGGGCACCAACGAGATATTCGGCCAGCACAAGCGCCGGCCGATCAAGGTGCGCGGCAGCCTGGCGTTTTTCGTGCATTGGCTGGCGCCGAAACTGGTGGATTTTCGCCAGGCTCATCCGCAGGTCGACATCCGCTACATCAGCAATATCTGGGTCAAGGAACTGGACGGTGAGGACGATATGGAAATCCGCTGGGGCCACGGTCAATGGCCGGGCCTCGTATCGCAACGGCTGACCTGGGACAGCTTGTTCCCGGTGTGTTCGCCAGCCCTGATGGCCACGCTGAACGTGCCGGCGGACGTGGCGAAACATCCGCTGTTGCACGTGCTGGGCTACGAAGAAGGTTGGGGTTATTGGTTGAACAGGGTCGGCGCGGACTCGGTTGATTCCTCGACCGGCATGCAGTTCGACACGCTGGTGTGCACCTTGCGCATGGCCGAGTTGGGGCAGGGGATTGCCTTGGCGCGTTCGTCGATGGTCAGTGACTTGCTGGCGGACGGACGCCTGGTCGAACCCTTCGCCCAGCGCATCGAAGCCAGCGAATCGTTCTACCTGGTGCGCAGTTCCGGGGCCGAGCAACACCCGGACGCGGCGAAATTTTCCACCTGGTTGGTGGAACAGGCGCATCGTTTCAAATGAAGTGTTTCCAGTGAATGTCCGGAGCTGACCATGCGCTATGTGAGTACCCGAAATTCCGCCGTGCAGGTCGAGTTCGAAAAAGTCGTGCTGTCGGCCATCGCCGAGGACGGCGGCCTGTACGTCCCCATCGAATTGCCGCAGTTCGAACCCCAGGACATCGCCAATTGGTCCACCTTGTCCTATGACGAACTGGCCTATCGAGTGATGCGTCCGTTCGTGGGCGAGGCGATCCCGGAAGATGATTTCAAGCGCCTGCTCAAGGAGGCCGGCAGCCAGTTCAGCCATCGCTCCCTGGCGCCTTTGCATCAGGTCGATCGCAACGAATGGGTGCTGGAATTGTTCCACGGCCCGACCCGTTCCTCGAAGGATTTCGCCGCGCAATTGCAGGCGCGGCTGGTGCAATATTTTCTGCGCAAACGCGGACGCCGCGCCGTGGTGATTGGCGTCACCAATGGCGACACCGGCCTGGCCGCCATCGAAGCGTTCAAGCACTGCGACGAGACCGACGTGGTGGTGATTTATCCCGAGGCCGGCGTAGCGCAAGACCAGCTTCAAGACCTGCAAGCGACAGCCCATCCGCGGGTGCATCAAGTGGTTGTCGAGGGCAGTTTTGATGAATGCCAGACCTTGGTCACGCAACTGTTCCGGCAGCATGAGGCGATCAGTTTCAACTCCAGCAACTGGGTCAGCGTCATGGCGCAGTTGGTGTTTTATTTCCACGCCGTGCTGCAACTGGGCGGCGGTCAACGGCCCATCGGTTTCAGCGTGCCGGCGGCGAGTTTCGCCGAAGTCTATGCCGGTTACATCGCGCAGAAGATGGGTTTGCCGATCACGCAGATGATCGTCGCGACCAATCAAAACGACGCGCTGCATCAGTTCTTTTTGAAGAATCACTACTCGCGACTGCGCGCCAGCAAGACCCTGTCGCCGGCCATGGATTTGTCGATCTTCTCCAACCTGGAACGGTTTCTCTGGGAACTCTACGGGCACGATGACCAAGCCGTGAGCGCGTTGATGCACACCTTTGAAACCCGTGGCGAAATGAGCATCGCCAACGAGTTCTGGTTGCAGGCGCGGATGATCATCGACTCGTACGCGGTCAGTGACGAGCAGACGCTGGAAGAGATCACCTCGTTGTACCGCGACACCGGTTACATCATCGATCCACACACCGCCACCGGCGTGCTCGCGGCCCGTTTGTACCGCCGCAGTTTGGTGGCGCCGATGGTGACCCTGGGCGAGATTTCACCTATTAAATCGGCTGCGTTGCTCGGCGAGTTGGGGATCCCTATTGCGGCGCAACAGCGTCTAATGTCCGCGCATGGCCCAGCGCAGATCCATCGCATCCAGCCGGACGACCTCGGCGCTCTCCATCAACTGCTTGGCACCCTGTAACCGGAGGCCCCATGAAGCGAATCCTCGACCCCCTCGACGAACGCATCATCGCCGAACTGCGCCTCAACGCCCGCGCCGCCCACGCCGAGCTGGCGGCCAAGGTCAACCTCTCGCGCAACGCCGTCCGCCAACGCATCGAACGCCTCGAACGCGACGGCGTGATCCAGGGCTACACCGTACGCACCGGCGAGGGCGCGCAGGCGTCGTCGAACATCAACGCGGTGATCTTCGTCTACCGCTACGACCGCATGCGCGGCGCCGAAGTACTGCAGGCCCTGCAAGCCATGCCCGAAGTGCTCCAATGCGATGTGATGAGTGGCGAGTTTGATTTGATGCTGCGGGTGGCCGCGGCGAACCCGGAGCGGGTGCACAAGGTCTGGAAAGAAATCTCCGCGTTGCCGGGGGTGGAGAACACTGTGACATCGTTTGTGTTGTCGTCGGTGGTCTGAAGCCCGGTGGATTCGATCGAATCCACACCCACCACTTCGCCCACCCCCTGGTCAAAACGCCCAAAAAATAGAGCAAATTGGCCTATTTCACTGCCCACCCCACATCCCTAATCTTGATCCAACAAACCTCATCACCCGGATCAAGGACATAACAAAAATGACTGAATACAAACTAGCGCTAGTCGGCTTCGGCGGTGTGAACCGGGCATTGGCCCAACTGATCGCCGAGCGCAATCAGCAGTGGAAAACCGAACTCGGCTTCACCCTGAAAATCGTCGGCGTGACCGACCTGTTCCTCGGTTCGGTGATGAACCGCCACGGCCTCGACGCCGCGTCGCTCGCCCGACTGCCCGCCACCAAAGGCGCCATGGCCCAACTCTCCGGCGGCACCGTCGATGCCCTCAACGAAGCCGTGATCAAAGACTGCGGCGCCGACATCATCGCCGAAGCCACCTTCACCAATCCGGTGGACGGCGAGCCCGCCACCTCGTTCTGCCGCTGGGCCCTGGAGCGCGGCAAACACGTGGTCACCACCAACAAAGGCCCCATCGCCCTGCACGGCGCCGAACTCAAAGCCTTGGCCCAACGCAACAACGTCGCCTTCGAATACGAAGGCTCGGTCATGAGCGGCACCCCGGTCATCCGCCTCGCCAAACAAGCCCTGGCCGGCAGCTCGATTACTGGCTTCGAAGGCATCCTCAACGGCACCTCCAACTTCGTCCTCACCGCCATGGAAGGCGGCCTCGGGTTCGCCGAAGCCGTCAGCCAGGCCCAAGTCCTGGGCTACGCCGAAGCCGACCCGACGGCCGACGTCGCAGGCCACGACGTGCGCCTGAAAGTGGTGATCCTCGCCAACGAACTGCTCGACGCCAAACTCACCGTCAGCGACGTCGCTTGCAGCGGCATCTCCGCCCTCAGCCTCGACGACATCGAAAAAGCCCGCCACGACGGCGCCCGCTGGAAACTCATCGGCGCCGCCACGCGCCAGGCCGACGGCTCCATCAGCGCTAGCGTCGAACCGCGCCTGCTCAGCAACGACCACCCCTTGGCGAGCATCAGCGGCGCCACCAACGCCGTGTCCTTCACCAGCGAACTACTCGGCGCCGTCACCGTCTCCGGCCCTGGCGCCGGCCGCACCGAAACCGCCTTCGCACTGCTGTCGGACATCATCAACATCCACCAATCGGCAACCCGCAAACAGGAGCAAGCCCTATGAACGTATCGCGCCTGGCCCTGGCGGTCGTCGAACCGCACATCGAAGTCCTCAACCCATTTGACGGCAGCGTCGTCGGCACCGTCGCCGACGTATGCGCCTCAGAAGTCCCCCACCTGCTCGAGACCGGCCGCAGCGGCGCAAAAGCCTGCGCCGCACTGCCGCGTCATCGCCGCGCAAGCATCCTCGAACACGCCGCCCTCAACATCGAACGCGACGCCAAAGCCTTCGCCCGACTCATCGTCGACGAAGCCGGCAAGACCCTCAAACAGGCCGAAAAAGAAGTCAAACGCTGCGTCAACACCCTCAAACTCTCCGCCGAAGAGGCCAAACGCAACGCCGGCGAAATCGTCCCGTTCGACGCCTACGAAGGCGCCGAATCGCGCCAAGGCTGGTTCACCCGCGAACCCCTCGGCCTGATCGTCGCCATCACCCCCTACAACGACCCGCTCAACCTCGTCGCCCACAAACTCGGCCCCGCCATCGCCGGCGGTAACGCAGTGATCCTCAAACCGTCCGAACTGGCGCCGTTGTCCGCCCTCAAACTCGTCTCCTACCTCGTCGACGCCGGCCTCCCCGAAACCGTAGTCACCGTCGCCACCGGCGGCGCCGAACTCGGCAAAGCCCTTGTCGCCGCCCGCGACGTGCGCATGATCTCCTTCACCGGCGGCTTCGTCACCGGCGAACAAATCGCCCGCACCGCCGGCCTGAAAAAACTCGCCATGGACCTCGGCGGCAATGCACCCGTCATCGTCATGGGCGATTGCAACCTCGACGCCGCCGTCGACAGCTGCGTCTCCGGCGCCTTCTGGGCTGCCGGGCAAAATTGCATCGGCACCCAACGGCTGCTGATCCATGCACCGATCTACGATGCTTTTCGCGAACGCTTCGTCAGCCAGGCTCAAGCCCTGGTCGTCGGCAACCCGCTGCTCGCCAACACCGACATCGGCCCGATGATTACCCAACAGGCTGCGCAGAACGCCGAGCAGATGGTGAACGAAGCGCTGCAACAAGGTGCCACGTTGCTCTGCGGGCATCGGCGGCAGGGCAATTGTTATGCGGCTACTGTGCTGGAGAATGTCGATCATTCCAGCCGGATTTGGCGCAACGAAGCGTTTGCGCCGGTGGTGGTGTTGCAGGTGTTTGAGACGTTTGATGAGGCGATTGCGTTGGCTAACGAGCCTGAGTACGCGCTTCATGCTGGCATTTTCACGAATGATTTGTCCACGGCGATGAGCGCTGCGCGGCGGATCGAAGCGGGGGGCGTGATGATTAATGACTCGTCGGATTTTCGGTTTGATGCGATGCCGTTTGGCGGCTCCAAGTACGGGAGTTTGGGCAGGGAAGGGTTGCGGTTTGCGTATGAGGAAATGACTCAGCCGAAGGTGGTTTGTTTGAATACGTTGGGGTGAGGGGCGAGTCAGTCCGAAGGAGTCGCTTTACCTGTCATGTCGCTAAAACGCCGTTTTGACGACACGTTTTGTTCTTATGTCGTCGGTAGCGACATGAGGGCGGAACGTGTCGCAGAAATCGGAAACCAGCGACACGTTATTTTCTTGTAACGAGGTGGGGCGGCGCCGTGTTTATTGGGCGCTTGTTATCCAGGGCGCGACTGACGTTTTCTTGCGCCATTGCCTACAACTACGCCAGAATCCGCCGGCTTGTGCGTTTTGGGGTACGTCGGTAGTTTGAGTCTTGTCACTGAGCATCAGTGATCGGGTTTAGTCGCCCGTCTCAACCTAAGGCGTAACAAGTCCCCGTCGGACAGGCTTTGCTGTTCCTGTAATGATGGTGGCTGTGCGCAGGGCGCCCCCGGGCGCGCCGGGATTCTTAGGTTCACCGGTCGACTAACCTGCGCACAGCTGCCGCCCACTCGTTTAGTCGCGAGGTGGTTGCAGCATCACTTACAGGAACCTAAGTCGATGGCAAAAATTACACCGAACCCTCCGATTGCAGACGAGCATGTGTCCCGCGTTCAGGCTGCTCGTAATAAAAAGCTTGATGAGGCGGCTGATCGGGCTTTGGATTTTTATTTAAAGCCTACGCCCAAGAAGGAAACGTCCGACAAACCCAACACTATTTTCCGTATCGCACCGGATGTTGATTCGGAGTGTCTGCTCGCCAATCTCAGTGAAAACCTGGCTTCGGCCAATGCCATGATCAGTGATTTGGCGTTTGACCTGGAGGGCTCGCGACGGCGCATTGCGATGGGGATTTTGCAGGTGATTGAGGTGAGTGAACTGCTGGCGAATCGGGCTTTGGATATTGTTGAGGTGAGATAGGGCGGGGAGTTAGCTGCCCTTCTGGCGTAAAAAAGGTCTTGCTTGGCAAGACCTTTTTTGTGGGCGAGAGATTTGAATAGGCGCTTCAGGTTTGGGAGCGTCAGAAGATTCGTCGCTCAATTTGTGCAACAGGGTGCTGCGCTACTGCAAAATAGGAAAACTTGTGGTGTTGTGTCTCCAGGGCTACAGTATCGGCCAGAATCTAGATTTTTGATGCTCGGGGGCTACATATGACCACCTTGTTCGACGTAGCTGAAATGCTGAAACAGGCGCGAGGTGACGCCGATTTGAGCCAGGATGCCTTGGCCAGTCGTGCTGGCGTATCCCGTTCAACAGTGGCACGTATGGAAACAATGGCAAAGGGGGACATGAGTGTCTCGGCCCTCGTCCGATTATTAGAAGCGGCCGGATACGACTTGAAACTGGTGAAAGCTGGTCATGAACGCACGGTTGAGGACATTCTTGCCGAGCAGCGTTCCGGAGTTTCTGAATAATGATCTTAGACGTACACGTCAGCGGCAAAACGGTTGCCAAACTTTACCGAGAGCGTGATGAGTACGTCCTGAAATACCTCCCAGGTACAGCCACGGCGGACTTTGTCAGCTTGGCATTGCCCGTGCGTGAAGAGCCGTGGCGCTGGCCTCGAGATCTGTTCCCATTTTTTCGGCAGAACTTGCCTGAAGGTTACTTGTTGGGAGTTATCCGTGAAGAGTTTGGCGCCTTGCTGGATGGTACGGATTTATCACTGCTAGCCGTAATTGGCGGCGCAGGCGTTGGGCGTGTGACGGTAACGCCGGAAGGCATCATGCCGGGCGCCGAAATGGAACCCTTGGAAATAGATCATCTGCTGACCGCTGAAAACACAACTGAGCATTTTGCGACGCTGGTACGCCGTTATGCACGCGCGGCTATCTCTGGCGTCGTGCCCAAGTTCATTGCGCAGGATGTTGAGCATGATGCGTTGCCCTTGGGCAAACCCACTCTGCGTACCGGGTTTCACATCATTAAAGGCTCAGACGATACGACGCCTTACCTGGGCTTCAACGAGTTCTACACCATGCGTGTACTGGAGCGGTTACAGGTCGTACCGGTAGCAACGTGTCGTATGTCAGACGATGGTCGAGTTCTGGTGGTGAATCGTTTTGATGTCGATGAAAACGGCCTGCCGCGCTGCGGGCTGGAAGATGCATGCGGGCTCCTGGGCTTGCCGCCCCACGAGAAATACGCGACCACCACTGAAAGAGTGTGGAACGCCACTCGGGCATACATATCTGGAGAGCGGTTGCGCGAACAGCGTGAACACTTCGGTTGGCATCTGCTGACGAACTACGTAGTCCGTAACGCCGACTGCCACGCCAAAAACATTGCGCTTTATTACACCTCGCGAGCAGACGTAGCGTTTACGCCAGTCTATGACTTGGTGACCACTCAAGCCTATCCGCGTTTTGCCGCGAACCCGCCAGGTTTGTCCGTAGGAGGTCGGCAAACTTGGACGCCGGGGCGCATGCTAGAGATATTTTTCAGTGGCCGCTTAAATATCCCCCCGCGTCAGTACGCCGCGATGGTCGAGCAATTGTGCGAATCCGCTGTCGCGGTGGGTAAAGAAGTTATCGAAGCTGCAAAGAACGAGCCCGCTTGGCGAGATGTGGCTAAACACATGGTGCATGCGTGGAATGAGGGTATGGAAACGCTACGTAGCCCAAAATCAGCACCGCATTTTCGGGGATTGGATACGGCCATTACCGAGGCAGGCTTTCTCTGGTCCTCGAGCGCCGGAAAAAAATCGCGAACAGATTGGTCGCTCTGAGCTACTTGCACCACGTAAGCGCTAGGGGATAAAACTAGCAGGCGGCTGACTCTGGCCTGAAACGACGAGCGCTCAAATTGTCCAACAACCTGTTGGATAATTGTCCAAGTCACACGTTACCTCTAACAGGTCGCAACCTCCGGCCTGAAACTACTGGAAGTCAGCCGCTTCAGCGCGATATCAAGCGCCTTATCATCGAACAGTTTGCTTTTACGAGCCGCAGCACCCGCTCCACCATCCCAATGCTTCAACGCCTCGCGCACGGCAGGAACAGTCGGGGAAATCCCATCCTGGCTCAGCAACCAATCGACCGTAGCCAACAACTCCATACCGAAAGGCGACTCAAAACCATCGATCAACTCGGCGGTACGCTCCAAGGCCTGGGCGTACTCCTTGGCCTCTGTTTGAAGATAGGTCTGTAAGAACGCTTTGCGTCCTTCGTCAAACCAGATCACGTCGCTAATTCCCGCATCACTGATGCGCTTGTCGCAATGCAGATAGCTGCCGTCCAGATTGTTGAGCAGATGCTCCAACCGGTTGGCATAGGGCCCGTACTTATGAGCAACAAACTGAAGATTGAGAGGGTTTTCGGTGTTTGGCAGCTTTTCGATGGCGCGCTCAAGGAACCAAGCCAGTTTCTGAATCTCAAGCAGGCTGCATTCCATACCCAGAACCCAGTAGCGACGAACCAATTCAGCAATCAGTGCACGAGCCGGCGTAAGCTTTTCAACGTTCAAATACTGGTTGGACGGCTCGAACACCAACACATCGATATCCAGATCGCTCAAGACTTCAACAATCTGCTCGCGAACCTCGTGCCACTTCAAACCACCGTTACCAGCGCCCAGCGGTGGAACCGCCACGGACTTCACATGGTTTTCAAACAAGAAGCGACGTAGATCGCGTAAGCCTTCGGTTATCCACGCCATCTGCGAAGGTGAGCGCCAGTGACGTTTGGTCGGGAAGTTGACGATCCAGCGCGGCCCCTCCAGCTCGCTGACCGCCGTCACGTGAACCTTGCCCGTCTCCACTTCGCCAGCCTTGCAGGCAGCAGCGTACAGTCGGTAATTCTCCGTGAAGCGCTCTTTGAACATCAGCGCGATACCTTTACCCATCACGCCCACGGTATTCACTGTATTGACGAGGGCTTCGGTTTTGGCTTCCAGAAGGTTGCCTTGGGTGAAACGGATCATTGGAAATACCCTGGCAGCTCATTCCTCATCGAAATAATCGCGATCCAACGTTGGTAGCCGCAAGAGTCGTGATGTAACGCCCACCTCGTGATCCATCATCAGGTGCACCAATCGCATGCCGTCCACCAACACGATGCCTTCCACCGATTTAGCGAAGTCGATCGCATGAGCGGTGAAACCAGATGTTGTGATGAACACCCCTCGTTTGGCTTTTTGCCCGGCGAGCGCACCGTAGAACGCCTGCAGTTCAGGGCGCCCCACCGTGTTTTGCCACCGCTTGGCTTGCACGTAAACCTTCTCGAGTCCCAACTTATCGAGTGAGATAATGCCGTCGATGCCGGCATCGCCAGAGCCACCGACCCGCTGTAGATCATTGCGGCTGGCGCCGTAACCCAGGCGATGAAGCACATCAAGTACGATGACTTCGAAGCGGTTAGGGCTCACCTGTAATAAGTTGTCCAACAAATCGGCAGCGGTTGCGTTGCGTAATTCCTGGAGGGCTTGTTCGAGGCGATCATCTGGGCTCGCGGTTGCGGAGGTTACGTCAGGCCCAATAGGCGTTTCGTCATCAAGCGGGGCAGCGTCGGGGGCAACCTTCAGCTTCACATTCATATAGCCGATGGCTAAATGTTCAACTTCATCGGAAGGCAAGGGGGCTGGATGGTCTTTGGCGTAAGTCGCACCTGTCTCCGTCAGTTTCCAATATCCACGTTTGGCGCTACTGGATAGGCCGGCGCGCTTCAGCCGATCATGCGCCCAGCCCGCTCTGTTTTTATAGGTGGCTTGCCCACTGGCGATTACTTCTTCACGTTGTTCTACGGTCAGTTGCAGCATCTTGGCTGCCGCCTCATGGGCATCCCGAGCAAGGGCTCCGGCAGGTTTGGTAGCGAGAAAGCGCAGGATAGGTTCGATGAACTGATCGTAGGTTGGAACGGACATGGACGCTTCCCTGTGATGGCTACTTTTTGCGGTCGAGGAGGGAGTATAAGTTACGGCTTCTCAGGCAACAGGGAAGATTGGCGCGACTTGGCCGGACATATACTGGTATCGAACGTCTGCAGTATCAGTGGGTGCCTGCCTGATCTGCAAGGTGTGTTCCCCAATCGCTTTGTGGTGGCGCGATCGACCTTAAGCCTGGAGTTCGAAAGGTCACGAGCCACAGAAGAGCTTCAGACTCCTTCGACTTCGATCCCATGTTCTGCCAACCATGTCTTGCGCTGTGCGTAGTCAGGCATGACGCGCTCCAGGCGGAGCCAAAACTCTGGGGTGTGGTGTGGCTCTTGCAGGTGCACCATCTCATGCACCACCACATATTCCGCAATGGGTTTGGGCAGCAGAATTGTTTTCCAGTGAAAGTAGAGCTGTGCGCCTTTGCCGCAGGAGCCCCAGCGATAGCCCAGATCCTGCACACGCACCCCGTTGGGGATCAGATCCATGCGGGCTTGGTGGTTCTTGACGCGTAAGGCCAGCCAGCTGCGGGCATGTTCGCTGTACCAACGGATGAAATGTTCGCGGGCTTGTGGCAGTTCGCTACGCAGCAGCCGGAAGCGACCGGCAGAAAGTTTCAGCGGCACATCCTGCTCATCAACCAGTTTGAGGCGATAACTTCGCCCCAAATACAGAAACCCTTCTCCGTCGACGTATTCCTTGGTGGGGATTGAGCGCTGCAGGCGTTCCTTTTCGGCAAGACGCGAGTAAATCCAGAAGCTTTTATCCGCTACGAATTGCCGCAGCGCGTGCTCCTCAACCTCTGGCGGGGCAGACAGGATAAGTGCGCCGTCACGCTCGACAGTGATCTGTAGCGTCTTGCGCCGCGCGCTGCGGCGTAGCGTCAGTTGCAGATCGTTTACGGCGAGGGTTTGATTGCTCACAGCTGCATCAACCGTTCATGGCTGGCTCTCGCTTGATCCATCAGGCGATCAGACAGCACCCCCGCCATATCGCTATCCACCAAGGGTGGACGCAGTCGCATCAGGTAATCGAATAGCTGCCCGGCCAGCTCTTCCTGTGCCGCTCGCTTGCGCGGGCTCCAGATATCGCGGTGGCTTTGGAGTTCGCCCACCAACAGATCGACCAGTTCCACTGTCACATCCTTCAAGCGCAGCAGCTCGGCGGGCTGCGGATTGGCGTCGGCACACACCACATCCAGCAGGGTGCGCAGGAAGGGGGCATAGTGTTCGGGCAAATGCAGGGGGCTGTAGCCATCGCTCATTTGACCGCTGCGCAGCTCGTTGATGATCTTCTGCATCTGCTCAACCAACTGATCCCATTGCTCGCCCAGCGACTTGAGCAGTTCGTTCAGGCGTTCGGACAACTTGCGAAAAAGTACCGGATCTTCATCAGCATGCTTGCGCACATGCGAGCGAATGGCGTGTTCCATCTCTGAGGCCTTGGCGCGATCGTTGACGCTACGCGATAACTGCTTCTCGAAGTCTGCATCGGTGAGCTGGATCGGCGGAATCTTCGGGTCGATGCCCAGCGAAATAACGTGATCGTCGATTAGCTTGCGTACTTTGGCGCCGACATCCTTGCCCAGTTGCGGCAGGTCTTTATAACGCCTGCGCGCACGTGCATGGATATAGGCCAGGCGCTTGGCATCTTTGACGAAGGGCAGGGCCTCGGGGCGTGGCAGTACGGTGTCTAATGAGTCGAGGAACGCTTTGAATTTTACCGCAAATTCGGCGCGCACCTTTTCCGACTCCAGTGCCGCAATGCAGGCTTCGGCATCTTCCAGCGACTCGATGCCCTGGCGACGCAGCACATCTACTACACGCAGATGACGATCGCGCAGTACCGGCACCTCGTCCTTGATGCTGCTCAGCGCACCTTCGATATCCTCGTCGGCATAGGCTGCCAGCGCTTCGCGCAGGTGGTTGGCGACCCCGTAGTAATCGACCACGATGCCGCAGCGCTTGCCGAAACCAGTACGGTTGACCCGCGCAATGGCTTGCAGCAGCTCGGCTTCCTTGATTGGCCGGTCAAGGTACATGACCCCTTCGATGGGGGCATCAAAGCCGGTGAGCAACATAGACTTAACGATCAGGAAAGCCAGCGGGTCGGCCTTGCCCGGCTGCTCATGATTCAGGGACTTCTTGAAGCGCTGGATCAGCAGCTCGTGCTTGCTTCCATCCGTCCAGGTTTTCCACTCGGCCGGATCGTTATTTGAGCCAGAAATAATCGGCGCGAACTCCAGGCAGCGTAGCCTGTCGCGATAGCGCCACGCCTGCACGCGCGCCTGCAGCTTGGGTGGACGCTGGCACAGTGCTTCATCGTCGAGGTCCTTGTCGGCTGCTGGCAACGCTTCGGCCTCGGCCAGCAACTCATCGCGGGCGGCCTGCAGCGCGTGGAAATAGCGGATTGCCGCAATCCGGCTGTAGGCTACAACCTGTGCCTTGTAGCCATTGGGTAGGATATTGGTGACGTAATGTCTGAGGATGTCGCGCGCCTTATCAGCGATCAGCGCGGGGGCATCAAAAATATGGCCCTTGGTGGCGTACTTTCTCTTGATCAGTTCCAGCTCGTCCTGGCTGTGCTCGCGGAATAAATCCTCGAACAGCTCATCCAGGCTCGCCCCATCTTTCAATGCACCCTGGGCAGTGCGTCCTTCGTAAAGCACCGGCACTGTTGCGCCATCTGCCTCAGCTTCTTTGATGGTGTATTTGTCGATGAATGCGCCGAAAATTTCGTGGGTGCGTTTCTTATCGCCCATGATGATCGGTGTACCGGTAAAGCCGATGCGCACACAGTTGGGCAGGCCCGCCAGCAGGTTCGCCTGCAGATCGCCGGCCTGGGTGCGGTGCGCCTCATCAATCAATACCAGAATGCTTTCGTCGTGGTTGAGCACCTCGAATGGTTTGCTGACCAGATAGGGCGCGCGCTTTTCTGCGGCTTTGAGGGGGGCCGCAGCTTGCGCAGGGATCGGCGCCTCCCCATCTTCCTCCTGTTCGGGATTGCGATACTTTTGGATGGTAGCGAATACCAGGCCGGGGCCCTGGCGGCGTGCCAAGGCTTTGACACCCTCGATATTGGAGGCCACCTCCGGCAGTTCACCGCTCAGTGTGGCGGTGGCGGCGAGCTGGTTTTGCAGGTCTTTACGGTCGGTGACCACGATGATCTTGAAGCGACGTAGCTGTGTATCCGTGCGCATCTTGCGCACCAGAAATACCATGGTCAGGCTCTTGCCTGAGCCTTGAGTGTGCCAAACGATGCCGCCGCGCTGGTCGCTCTCGCCATGCTCGACGCGTGTCTGCCCGCGTTTCATGCGGATCACCGTGCGGTTCACCGCGCGGTACTGCTGGTAGCGGCAGACCGTCTTGATGGTCTGCCCGCCAACCTGCATGAACAGCATGAAATGCCGGATCAGATCGAGCAGGTGGGCCGGCGTCAGCATGCCTGCCACCAGGCGCTCCTGCTCGGACAGTTTGGCTTTGCCTAGCTGCTCGGCTACTGACTGCTCGCTGCCGCTACCTTCCGGGCCAACCACGGTTTTCCATTGGGAGAAATGCCCGAAGCCGGCCCCAATGCAGCCCACTCGTGCTTCGTCGTAGCTACTGGCGACCAGCAGCTGCACGCTAGCGAACAGTGTTTCGTTGCCCTCGTTGTCCTCGACTTCGAAGGCTGCCTTGCGCTGGTTGCTGTAGCGGCGCAATTGATCGACAGCTTCGGCCAGCGGTTCTGGAATGGAGGGGCTCTTGCACTCCACCACTACCAGCGGGATGCCGTTCACCAGCAACACCAGATCCGGAACGATAAATTTCTTTCCGCTGCTGTACCCCGGTGGGCAATCCACTCGGAACTGGTTGATCACGCTGAAGTGGTTATTGGCCGGGTTGGCCCAGTCGATGTACTGGATGGTCTGACCACGTCCGCCTTCCCAGCCCTGGAGGCCGTCGACCGTGATGCCTTTGAGCAGCAGTTCAGTGACTGTCTGGTTGGCTTCCATCAGCTTGCCGGCGCCCACGCGGGTAATGGCCGCCAGTGCTTCGGCAATGCGCTGCTCATCCAGCCAGGGCTGACCGTCGCGTAGGTTGATGGCACGCAAGCGCTCGGCCAGTGCGGCCCGCTGAATCACTTCACTGAAACTGCTGCGGCCAGTGATGGCCGGGTCGTCGAGGCTGCCCTCGGTATGCTTCCAATTCAGCCCCTGTAACTGAGTCACAAAGGGTTTTTCGACGTCATCCAATTCCCAGCCCATGGTTACTCCTTTAATCCAGTTCAGGCGTGTATGGGCTCATACAGGCTCATAGCGGCTCATTCCGGCTCATTTCCGCACATTCCGGCTCATTCCAAGGTGCCAAGGGTGTAGGTTGCTCCTCGATTCTTGCCGCTCTGTGTAATGGCGCCTTTATCTTTCAGCTTTTTCAGCAGCTTGGCCGCTTGGTCAGTTGATATGCGACATAGCCCCATGACCTCGGCACGTTTGATTTGCCCATGCTGCTGCACATAGTTCAGCACCATCTGCTCATGCTGAATCGGAGCGAAGCCTGCCTGGCGGGTATAGCCGGCCTTGTCGCCCACGGCCTGATACAGGCTGGCCGACAGGGTATAGCTGCGCCCTCGGGTAGAACCGTGGGCCTCGACCAAGCCGGCTTCGGTCAGGGCTTCCAGGGTGCGTTTGGCACTGGCAGTGTCGCGCTGGATCTGTAAGGCCAGCTCGTCGGCCGTGACGCGTTTGGTTTCACGCAGAACGGCCAGGGCGATCAGGCTGTCGATGGGCAGCTCGGCATTGGTGGCGCGCTCGTGCTCGACTACCAGGCGGCGGAAGTCCAGGTCGGCCTCGGCTGTGGGTAGGCGCAGCACCACGCTCTGGGCGGTGGTGTAACTGTAGTCCGGGGCCGGCCGGCCGAATTTGAGCATGCCGCGGAAAATCTTGTCCACGCCTCGGCCGGAGCGTTCGACCACGCCGACGCGCTTCATGGCGTCGGCCAGGGCCGGGTTGCGCGGGCGCGGTTCGGTCACCATCAGGTTGGCCAGGGTGACGCCATCGACCAAGCCACCGGGATTGCTGACCACCAGGGCATCGTCCTCCAGGCGCACATGCACCGCGCCTCTGCCGTGGTAGTCGCGGTGGACCAAGGCATTGGCTACGGCTTCGCGGAAGGCGCCTAGGTCAACCTTGGGCACTGGTACGCGGAACAGGCCGACCTGTAGTTCTTCCTCGGGGTTGTAGGGACGGAAGTTGGTTTCCAGCCAGTCGAGTGCCTTGAGCAATGGGAAGCGGCGAAACTCGTTGAAGCGCACTGCCTGCTGGGCCAGCACCTGGAAAGCGAACTCATGGGGGGGCACCAGTTGGCGCAGGGAGGTTTCCCGGCCGATCAGTAGCAGGCCGGTGAGGGTTGGCACACGCGAGCCATCGGACTGGCGCGCGGTGAGCAGCAGCGCACCGTCGAGGGCTTCGTCGTCCAGTTCCAGCAGCACGCGGTCGCCGCCGTATTGTTGAACCGCTTGGCGCAGGCGCTCACGCTCCAGCGGGTCGAGGTCGGCCAGGGTGGCGCCGGCCACCGGCTGGGCGGAGACATCAAGCAGGCCGAAGCTGCTCGCGCGGCTGCTGCGCTCATGGGGCAGCATGGCTATGCATTCGGGAGTGCCGTCGTGTTTCAAGCGGCGGCGTAGATAGACGCCGCTGGTGGTGGCCACTTCGCTCTGGGTTTTGGGTACATGGATGCGAGCCACGGCCACGCCATCCAGGTCGTGCGCCTCGGCCTGTACGTTCAGCGACGGCGAGGTGCGCGCTGCGACCATGCCGGCCAAGCCCTCCAGCAGGCGATGCTCGGGATGCAGGCCGGTGGGAGTGCCGTCGTCCTCGACGCCAAGCCATAGCTCGCCGCCCTCGGCATTGGCAAGGCAGACCAGCGCCTCGATCAGCTCGCGATCGGGGAGCTTGCTGCGGTCGCTCTTGAACTCGACGGTGAGGGATTCGCGGGGCGGCAGGCGCTGTGGCATATCAGGCTTCCGTTTGTGCAGCAGCTTGCTGCATGGATTCCAGCAGCGGGGTGACGCGAACGCGTCCGGTCAGCAGGTCGTCCATCAAGCCCTTCTTCTGAGCCGAGAGTTTCTCAAGCATTGACCTCTCATGGTCTTGACGTTCGGTTAGAGTATCAAGTCGAGAAAAGATTTGGGCTTGCTCGGTCAAGCTGGGCAACGGAATAATGATGCTGTTCAACGCAGAGAGGGTGAGCACCTTCTGTGCATTGCCTATAACGAAGCGCTCCACTTGTGCTCGTGTTGCCTCCGAGCTAATGGAGTACAGCAGATATTTAGAGTGCAGGTATTTGCTGTTAGGGGTGAGGAATGCGATGTTTCTCTCGAAGCCAAAATCAGAGTCATCATCAACATGCGCTGCATGCCCATACGAGCCAACTACGGTAAAGAGGACCATTCCTTTTACAGGTTTGCTCCTTTTGGAAATCTCTTGATAGGTTTTTTGCGACACGAACGACGCGTCGTGCCAATCGATTTTTCCATTACGTATGCAAGACACAAATAAAAACGGCACGCCCTCATGGCTTCGCTCCACTGCGTAGTGGACCCCGTCGCCAATTTTTGCGCAGATATTTGCAAGCAAGGGGAACTCCCACTCCCTAGGAATCCACCCCAGCGGCGACTCCTTGTAGAGCTGCGGCGCTTCGCTCTGTGGTGGGCGCAGTTGTCCGTTGACGTCGATACCGCGGGTAAGCAGATCGTACAGCAGACCCTGCTTGACGGCCTTGAGCTTGTCGATCAGCGCCTCGGTTTCGCGGATGGTGGTGTCGAGGGTGTCGAGGATTTGAGCTGCACACTTTTGCTCTTTTATATCTGGGCAAAATACAGCAACCGTCTTCAGATGCTTCCAAGAGGTTCGTGGCATCTTGGTGCCTATGGCTGTTCTCTCTGCCGCAGCGCCAACTTGCTCTGTTTGAAGGGCCTTTCCGGCGAAGCCATAGTCAATTCCGTCTTTTGCTCGAAGCACCAAGATATCGGTAGAGCAGTAGCCGTCAAATGGAGCAATGACGCATTTGCGCAAATTCGGGCGCAGCTTTCCGAAAAGTACGTCCCCTCTAGAGAATACAGCGTTGGTGCTGATCGAGGAGCTGGCGGGCGACCACCCGAGCAAGTGGGCCCCTCGGGATGGCAGGTTTTCAAGCCCGATATAAGGTTTAGAGGGATCTTTCTTGGTTATGACCTTGACCTCTACAGGCTGAACCAAGTCTGATACCGGCCGGAAATCCTTAGTAAAATCAGACATATCCCAACCCCTTCAAGAACCCCTGTAAAGCTACTGCCGCAGCATCGCGGCTGTGCTCTATCTCGTTTAACGTCACCCGATACTTGTCCCACCAGCTCTCGAAGGCGGCGACTATCTGCTTGCGCTGGGCGGCGATATAGCGTTCGACGATGGCCTGCATATCGTTATGCAGGATGGTCAGCAGCAGTTCGGCGGCTTGCTGCTCGTCCAGCCCGTTGACGGCCTGATTTAAGTGACTGGCGAAGTTGTCCTGCCGGTTTTTGAGCTGTTTCTTCACCGTGATCAACTCGGCTTTCCAGGCCTTGAGCTGGGCTTCGTCGACGGTGTTTTCCTCGTCGTCGGTATCCGTCGCGTTGTCAGCCTCGTCAGCCTCTTCCCCTTTAGCTGGGGTGGCGGCCTTGAGCTGACTATCCAGTTCGGTCTTTTTTGCTTCCAGTTCGGCCAACTCGGCAACGAAATCGCCAAGCAGGAACTTCACCAATTTGTGCTCCAACGGGCTTTGCTTGCTGGCCTTGTCTTCCAGAGCGGTGATGATGCTGGTGCGCCAAGCGTCGATTACGCCCCGGCAACCGCGGGCCATCAAGCCAAGAAAGTCGTATTTGCTCTGGTACCAGAAGCCGGCGATGATGCCCCGGACCTGGAAGGGGTCGAGCAGGCCGATGCCTTCCAGCGTTTGGCTAAAACTGGCCAGCAGTTCACCACGCAACCCGACCAGCGCGGCGCTGTTATCCAGCTTCCCAGCCAGGGCGGTGATCCGCGGGCTGTGTACGTGCCACCAGGTTTCGAAGGCATCACGCAGGGCGGCTTCCTTCGCCTGTAGGCTGGGGTTGCTTTCGATGGCAGGCTTGAGGTCGGCGCGGCAGGTCAGCTCGCCGCGAAAGTCGAAATACTGCGCATCGCGTGCGATGAATAGGTCATGAGGGTCGAGGCCGTGGGCGGCGAACAGCGGCGTTTTCGCTTCGACTTCAGCCTTGGGCACACCGCCCAGCAGGTGGGCACGCACGTCATGTGGCTCGGGTGGTGGTGCGTTATCCACATAGCGGCGAATGTTCAGGTTGTAGTCGTTGGTGCGCAGTGTGGCGATATCCACCACGTCGCTAAGACCGTCGATCCGGCGAAATTCGTCGAAGGCGGTGGTGATCTTCTCAATGTGCTCGGGCAGCAGGTAGTTCTGCGCACGGCCCTCGAAGTACTCGCGGTCGGCGTTGATAAACAGCACCTTGCCCTGGCGTTCGGCAGGCTTGGCGCTGACACGGTTGGCGCCTTCCTGCTTTTGTTGGCGCAGAATGAGGATGCAGGCGGGAATACCAGTGCCATAGAACAGGTTGGCCGGTAGGCCAATCACGGCTTCGAGCAGGTCGTTCTCGATAATGCCGGCGCGGATGCCGCGCTCCTCACCGCCCCGGAACAGCACACCGTGAGGCAGTACGGTGGCGATCATGCCCTCGTCGCGGGTCACGGCGAGCATGTGCTGGAGGAACATCAGGTCGGCCTTTTTCGAGCCCAGCGGCACTTCGCCGAAGCGGAAGCGCTGCTCGCGGAATGTCGGGTTCCAGGCCAGGCTGCCATCCGGGCTTTTCTCGGTATGGCCCCAGTTGATGGAGAACGGCGGGTTGGTGAGGATGCGGTCGAAGCGGCGCAGTTCGCCGCCCTCGATATGCCGAGGGTCGGACAGGGTGTCTTCGTTCTCCAGCCAGGCGTTGCTGATGCCGTGCAGCAGCATGTTCATCTGCGCGATGGACCAGACGGTGCCGTTGAATTCCTGGCCGAACAGGTTGGCCTTTCTGCCGTCTTCGCCGTGCTCGTCGATATATTCCTTGGCAGCGATCAACATGCCGCCCGAGCCGCAGCAGGGGTCATAGATATCGTGGGCTAGGGTCGGCTTGAGCAGTTGCACCATCAGCCTCACCACCGGGCGCGGCGTATAGAACTCGCCGCCTTTCTTGCCGGCCGAGTCGGCGAACTCAGCGATCAGGTACTCGTAGGCGGCGCCGAGCAAGTCGGGGAACTCGAAGTCACTGTTGCGCAGACGCACTTCACCGAAGTGGGTGATGAGCTGGCGCAGCTTCTGATCGGAAATCTTGCTCTGGCCGACTTTGCGGGTGAAGTCGATGTGCTCCAGCACCCCATCCAGGGAGACGTTGTTTTCCTCGATGCCGCCCAGCGCCTTGTTAAGCAGGTCGCCGACATTGATGTGCGCTTCGTTGAGCAAATACTTGAAGCGCGAATGGCTGGGCACCCAAAAATTGCCATCACGCTTGTACCAGCGCGGGTTTTCCGCGGTTACAAAGGCTTCGGCCTTGCTCTTGCCAGCGTTTATCTCGTCGGCAACGACCTGCTCATAGCGCTCCTCAAATACGTCGGAGCAGCGCTTGAGGAACAGCATGCCAAAAATGTATTCCTTGAACTCCGAGGCATCCATCTTGCCGCGCAGAATATCGGCAGCCTTGAACAGATGGCGTTCCAGTTGTTGCAGCGTGAGGGGCATTACGGCATCTCTTGTGGACATTCAGGAGCGGATGCCGATCCTGATGGTATTAAATGCTGGGGATTGTATCCCAATCCAAGCTCGGCACTGAGCAGTCTCGGTTGTACCGGGGGGCAGGTTGGGTGGCGCAAGACAGGATGCCCGGATGCTTAAGCTTAAATGCCGTCGCTGCGAAGACAAGTAAAGATCTCAGACATTAAAAAGCCGGCTTATGGCCGGCTTCTCGTTGACTGATTCAGCTCGTTTTTGACAAACCTTACCAGCCTTCAAAACGTACATCCGGCTCTTGCGGCCGGCTGTGGGACTTGGTCAGAAAGTGATCTGCCTTGTCGGTGCGAGGCGTGGGCTCGCAAATGTGGGGCGGAGGATACGCGGGTTTGCTTTGGAATCCCAGTGGTAAGTGGTGTGGAATCATTGGGTTAGGGGCGATTCAGGGGGAAAGCAGGGGGCTGCTGTGCAGCCCAGCGGGAGCAAGCTCCCTCGCCACGGGGGAGCTGCGGTGATGCCGGAATCAATCGGACACCGGCGGTCTCTGTTTGTTGAGGGTTGACCACCAGAACACCCAGCCGATCACGTGGATATGTTGCGCATCGATCTGCTCTGCGCTGAACACCTCATCGGGATAAGCAGCGCTGTTGTGGCTACGCAGCCGCAGTCGGTTGCCGGGGATTCTGTGGAGGTATTTGATCCGCAGCATCCCATCATGCTCAAGCGCATAGATTTGGCCATCAACGATTTGCGTCAAGCCGCGGTCGATGGCGAGGGTGGAGCCGTCTTCGATGCGTTCGGCCATGCTGTCGCCGACCATGGTGGTGCAGATGGCGTCGCTGGGGTCGATTTCCAGGGACTCTAGGTGGCTGCGGGGCAGGCGGATGGATTGGCCGGGGATTTCGGTGATGTGGGTTTTGCTTTCGCCGGGGGCGATGGGGACTTCCTTATAGAAAGGCAGTTCGATGTCCGTGGATTCTTGCACGCTGTAGACGCCGTCGTTTTCGGCGGCTTCATAGGTGATGCCGGGGCCGAGGCCGAGCGGGGTCTGTGGGCCTTCGCCGGTGGCGAGCCATTGCGGGCTGACGGTCAGCAGGCCGGCGATGCTGTAGATGCGTCCCGGTGGAATGCCACGGTTGAACCAGTTGTTCACGTGCTGCGATTTCACGCCGTACAACTTCGCGAAGTCGGCGGATCGGATGTTGGCTTCTTTGAGAAGGGCTCTGAAGCGATCGCCACTGGAAAGTATTTTCATAAACGGAAAGTTTAGAGACGACCGCGCGTTCGGCAATAAACATGTCGTGCAAATTTATAAGATGATCTTTCCGTTTGCAGGAATCGAAACTGGCGCGTTAAACGCATTTAAACGCTGCTAATACGAGGTTGTATTAACTTCCCGGAAAGCATAAAAAAACCCCGGTACGAGCCGGGGTTCTTTTTTAGTTCGGTCTTAGCCTTTGTAGGCGGCAACCGACTGGGTGATCGCTTCGCGGGCGGCGTCTGCGCCGGCCCAGCCTTCGATCTTCACCCATTTGCCTTTTTCGAGATCTTTGTAGTTCGCGAAGAAGTGCTCGATCTGCTGGATGAGCAGTGGCGGCAGGTCGGTGTATTCCTTCACGTCGACGTACAGTTGCGACAGTTTGTCGTGTGGCACTGCGATGACTTTGGCATCGCCGCCGCCGTCGTCGGTCATGTTCAGGATGCCGACTGGACGGGCGCGGATGACCGAGCCTGGGGCAACTGGGTAAGGGGTCACGACCAGCACGTCGAGGGGGTCGCCGTCGTCGGCCAAGGTGTTGGGGATGTAACCGTAGTTGGCCGGGTAGAACATCGGGGTGGCCATGAAACGGTCAACGAACAGGCAATCGCTGTCTTTGTCGATTTCGTATTTGATCGGGGCGTGGTTGGCCGGGATTTCGATTGCGACGTAGATGTCGTTCGGCAGGTCTTTGCCAGCCGGAATCTTGCTGTAGCTCATTGGGCGGTGCCCCCGTTAGTTGACCAAATGACTGGTCGGATTGACCAAAAAGTGGCGGCGATTATAGGCATATTCGACCGCTGATGCCACGTTACCAGGGTCGTAGAGACCTTAGTATGACGCCTGATAGACCGGATCTTCGGCCTGAAGTTGCCGCAGCCGGGCCAACGGGTCCTGGCGGTAGAACGCTTTGAGCTGTTCATACACCGCGGATAGGCCTGGTGCAGCAGGTCCGGGGCGCTGAAGAAGTATTCGCTGGTGACGGCGAAGAACTCCGCCGGGTTTTCCGCGGCGTAGGGGTCGATGAGGGTTTCTGCGTCGGGGTTCTGGTCGAGTTGGCGGTCGAGGTCGTCGAAGGCTTGTTGCATGGCGTCGGCCCAGTCGCTGACGCGCATGTCGGCGTGCAGCGGTGGCAGGCCGTTGGCGTCGCCGTTGAGCATGTCGAGTTTGTGCGCCAGTTCGTGGATCACCAGGTTGTAGCCTTCCCAGCCGCCGCTGGCGAGCACGCCGTCCCAGGCCAGGATGATCGGGCCTTGGGGCCAGGCTTCGCCGCTGTGTTCGCCGTCCCATTCGTGTTCGATGCCGCTGGCGTCGCGGTAGCGCTGGGGGCTGAGGAAGTCGTCGGGGTAGAGGACGATTTCGTGGAAGCCCTGGTACCAGTTCAATTCGCCGAGGTGCATCAGCGGCAATTGGGCCTGGGCGGCGAGCAGCAAGCGTTGTTCCTGGTGCAGTTCGACGCCGGGCAGGGCGGTGAGGTGCTTGTCATGCAGGAACAGCACGCAGGCTTCACGCAGCCATTGGTCTTCTTCGGCACTGATGCCGTCGAGAAAGCTCAACTGATGACGCACCCGCTGCCAGGTTTCCTCGGTAACGGGGTGTTTGGCGAGGGTGCGTCGGCGACGCCAGTTGCTCAGGGACCACATGAGCGATCAGCGCGGTTGGGCTTTGGAGCCGCGCTGGCTCATTTTGCTGCGCACCACGCCGATGATCATCGGCAGCAGCGACAGCAGGATGATGCCGACCACCAGCAGCGACAGGTTTTGCTTGATGAAGGGCACGTTGCCGAAGAAGTAGCCGAGGGTCACCAAGCCGCCGACCCACAGGATGGTGCCCAGCACGCTGAAGCCGAAGAAGCGGGGGTAAGGCATTTTGCCGACGCCGGCGACGAAGGGCGCGAAGGTGCGGATGATCGGCAGGAAGCGCGCCAGGGTCACGGTCTTGCCGCCGTGCTTGTCGTAGAAGTCGTGGGTTTGTTGCAGGTAGTCGCGGCGGAAGATTTTCGAGTTGGGGTTGCTGAACAGTTTTTCGCCAGCGGTGCGGCCGATGAGGTAGTTGGTGCTGTCGCCGAGGATGGCCGCGAGCATTAACAGGCCGCCCAGCAGGACCGGGTCCATGGCGCCACCGGCGGCTACGGCGCCGGCGATGAACAGCAAGGAGTCGCCCGGCAGGAACGGCATGACCACCAGGCCGGTTTCACAGAAAATCACCAGGAACAGGATGGCGTAGACCCATGTCCCGTAGTTAGTCACCAGCAGGTCAAGGTAGACGTCGAGATGCAGGATGAGGTCGAGGGGGTTGAAGTCCATGCGTAACACCTTGGTGGCGGCCCGGCTCGGCGGGCTGGTGGGTCTGGCTTTGAGTATGACTACAGCGTGTGTAGCTTTTTCTTACAAGCCGGGAAGAGCGGCATTATACGGCGGGGCGGGGGAAGTGCGGGGTGAGTTTGTAGCTGGGGATTTCTGAGGGAATGGCCGGATGAGGCGCCGGCTCGGACTGCTTTTGTGGCGAGGGAAGCTCCCGCTGGACAGCGAAGCGGTCCCAAGGCAGCCAACTCGGTCAGCCTGGTGTACCGCGTGCTCGGGATTTGGGGCTGCTGCGCAGCCCAGCGGGAGCAAGCTCCCTCGCCACAGGGGGTTTACTCAGCTACAGAGCTTCACCTAGCCATAAGGCTCAAAGCCCTTCGCTGATCGGCAACACGTAGTTCTTGAATTCGGTGTCTTCCTTGAAGCCGATCGATTCGTAGGTTTTCTGCGCGACTTCGTTGTTGCTGCTGGTGGAGACGCGCATGCGGACGGCGTTGGTTTCCTTGGCCATTTTTTTCGCGGTGCGGATCAGGTTGTCGGCGACGAGTTGTCGGCGGGCGTCTTCGGCGACGTAGATGTCGTTGAGGATCCACACGCGCTTGAGCGACAGCGACGAGTAGCTTGGGTAGAGCTGGCAGAACCCCAGCAATCGGCTGTCGTCGTCATCCGGCAGGGCCAGGTAGATCACCGATTCCTTGCGGCGCAGGCGTTTTTCCAGGAACGCCCGGGACGAGTCCGGGTAGGGCAGCGAGCCGTAGAATTCCCGGTATTTGACGAACAATGGGGTCAGCAGGTCCAGGTGTTCCAGCGTCGCTTGGATAATCCGCATGGTAGGTCTCGTCTGCAAAGGTCGACATTAAGTCTGACAACAACGTCGGACCGCCGTGCCAAGATGCTGCCTGAAAGCGGATCGAAAGCGCAATTGCAAAACAGGATCAGCTTGGGGGCGGCGCCAGTAGGAAATTACCTTTCATATCGGCACCGTTTTCCGACTCTAGAGTGTGAAGCTGGGCTTCGTCCTTCAGATTGACTCCCGAAAGCTGCCGACGGCAGGCCTCGCGCATCAGGTAGATCAGGCGATGGGCCGCCATGCCGTAGCTCAAGCCTTCGAGGCGGACGTTGGAAATGCAGTTGCGATAGGCATCGTTCAGGCCAACCTTGGGTGCGTAGGTGAAATACAGCCCAAGGCTGTCCGGAGAGCTCAAGCCGGGACGTTCGCCGATGAGGATCACCGACATCTTGGCACCGAGCCGTTCGGCCACTTCATCGGCCACGGCGACGCGGCCTTGCTCCACCAGAACGATGGGCGACACAGACCAGCCTTCAGCCGTGATCTGTTCTTCCAGTCGCGCCAGGAACGGCAACGTATGGCGATGCACCGCCAGCGCCGACAGGCCGTCCGCCACGACGATGGCCAGGTCCACGCCGCCGGGACGGGCGGCCGCGTAGTCTTGCAGGATTTGCGCGGAAGCGTCGTCGAGCCGTCGACCCAGGTCCGGGCGCTGTAGATAGCTGTGGCGGTCGGCCGCCGCGCTGTGTAGCAGCAGGCTTTCACGGCCGCGTTCGGTTAACTGTGCACGGATGCCCTGATGATCGAACGCCAGGTGCACCGCATCGCGGGCCTGGGCGTGGGCGAACTGGAAGTCCAGCTGCGCGCGGGTCGGCAGGCTGGTGCCGGTGCGGCCCAGGGCGATGCGCGCCGGGGTCAGGTTGCGCAGGTTCAGCCATGGGTTTTGCGAGTCGACAGGTGTTTTATCCATGGACAGGTCTCTTATCCCAAGTGCGCGAGGGCGTGACGGAACGCCGGAGGCAGGTTGTCGCCGAACCGCACCCGGCCATCGGCCTGGGTGAAGATGCCCATGTTCGCCAGCCACGTTTCGAATTCCGGCGCCGGTTTCAGGCCCAGGGTCTGGCGGGCGTAGAGGGCGTCGTGGAACGAGGTGGTCTGGTAGTTGAGCATGATGTCGTCGGAGCCGGGGATGCCCATGATGAAGTTGATCCCGGCTACGCCCAGCAGGGTCAGCAGGGTATCCATGTCGTCCTGGTCGGCCTCGGCGTGGTTGGTGTAGCAGATGTCGCAACCCATCGGCACGCCGAGCAACTTGCCGCAGAAGTGGTCTTCGAGGCCGGCGCGGATGATCTGTTTGCCGTTATAGAGGTATTCCGGGCCGATGAAGCCTACAACCGTGTTCACCAGGAACGGGTTGAAATGTCGCGCCACGGCGTAGGCCCGCGTCTCGCAGGTCTGTTGATCGACGCCGTGATGGGCATTGGCTGACAGCGCGCTGCCCTGGCCGGTTTCGAAATACATCAGGTTGTTGCCGAGGGTGCCGCGATTCAGGCTGAGTCCGGCGTCGTAGCCTTCCTTCAAGATGTTCAGGCTGATGCCGAAACTGGCGTTGGCCGCTTCGGTGCCGGCGATGGACTGGAACACCAGGTCCAACGGCACGCCACGGTTCGCCGCTTCGATGGAGGTGGTGACGTGGGTGAGCACGCAGCCCTGGGTGGGAATGTCGTAGCGCTGGATGATGGCGTCGAGCATTTCCAGCATCGCGCAGATCGAGGCGGTGCTGTCGGTGGCCGGGTTGATGCCGATCATGGCGTCGCCGTTGCCGAAGAGCAGGCCGTCGAGGATGCTCGCGGCGATACCGGCGGGTTCGTCGGTGGGATGGTTGGGTTGCAGGCGGGTCGACAGGCGCCCGCGCAGGCCGAGGGTGCCGCGAAACTTGGTCACCACGCGGATTTTCTGCGCCACCAACACCAAATCTTGCACGCGCATGATCTTCGAGACGGCGGCGACCATTTCCGGCGTCAGGCCGGGTGCCAATGCTCGCAGGCTCTGCTCATCGGCGGCGTCGCTGAGCAGCCAGTCGCGAAAACCGCCAACTGTTAGATGGCTGACGGCGGCGAAGGCCTGTTTATCGTGGGTGTCGACGATCAACCGGGTGACTTCGTCCGTCTCGTAAGGAATCAGCATTTCTTGCAGGAAATGGCTGAGGGGCAAGTCAGCCAAAGCCATTTGCGCGGCCACGCGCTCGCCATCGTTGAGCGCGGCGATCTCGGCCAGGAAGTCCCCGGAGCGCGCCGGGCTGGCCTTGGCCATCAGGTCTTTGAGGCTGTCGAAGCGGTAGGTCTGGGCGCCGACCGTGTGTGCAAAACTGGCCATACAGGTTCTCCGTGACGGCGCCGCTGGGCGGCGCCGTGGTTTTCGGCACGTTACGGCTTAGTGCAAGGCTTCTTCGGCTTTTTGAATGGCCGCGAATTCCTCTTCGGGCGTGCCTGCGACCAAGTGATGCCGACTGTAGAAGGCAAAGTAAGCAATTAACACTCCATAGATGATCGCGGCGCCGATGACCACCCGTGGGTCCACCAGGAAGCCCGCCACCACGGCGATGCACGCCAATACCAGCGCCACGCCCGAGGTGAAGATGCCGCCCGGCGTGCGGTATGGCCGGTCCATTTTGGGGCGACGGATGCGCAGGGTGATGTGCGCGGCCATCATCAGCACGTAGGAAATGGTCGCGCCGAATACTGCCACCAGAATCAACAGGTCGCCCTGGCCGGTCAGGGACAGGCCGAAACCGATGATGCCGGGGATCACCAATGCAAGGACCGGTGCTTTGCTTTTGTTGGTTTCGGACAGTTTGCGCGGCAAGTAGCCAGCGCGGGACAACGCAAAGATCTGCCGCGAGTAGGCGTAGATGATCGAAAAGAAGCTGGCGATCAAACCGGCCAGGCCGACGAGGTTGACGAAGCTGCCCATCCAGGTCGAGCCACCGTAGGCCTTGGCCAAGGCTTCCACCAGCGGGTTGCCCGACGCCATCAATGCGTTGGAGCCCGCGCCGCCCGGGCCGATCACCAGGATCAGCAGGGCGAAGGCCACCAGCACCAACATCGAGCCGATCAAGCCGCGCGGCAGGTCGCGCTTGGGGTTCTTGGTTTCTTCAGCGGCCAGCGGTACGCCTTCCACGGCAAGGAAAAACCAGATCGCATAAGGAATGGCGGCCCAGACGCCGACGTAGCCGAACGGCAGGAACGAACTCGCCCCAACGGCCTCGGTGACCGGGATGTCCAGCAGGTTGGCGACGTTGAAGTGCGGGACCATCGCCACCAGGAAAACCCCCAGCGCCAGGGCGGCGACGGCGGTGATGATGAACATCAGCTTGAGGGCTTCGCCGACACCGAATATGTGAATGGCGATGAAGACGATGTAGAACGCCAGGTAGATCATCCAGCCGCCGATGCCGAACAACGATTGGCAGTACGCGCCAATGAACACGGCAATCGCCGCCGGGGCGATGGCGTATTCGATCAGGATCGCCGTGCCCGTGAGAAATCCGCCCCAGGGCCCGAATGCGCTGCGGGCAAAGCCGTAGCCGCCGCCCGCGGTGGGGATCATTGAGGACAGCTCGGCGAGGGAAAAGCACATGCACAGGTACATCGCGGCCATCAGCAGCGTGGCCAGGAACATCCCGCCCCAGCCGCCTTGGGCCAGGCCGAAGTTCCAGCCGGCGTAGTCACCGGAAATGACGTAAGCCACGCCCAGGCCCACCAGCAGGACCCAGCCCGCCGCGCCTTTTTTCAGTTCGCGTTGTTGGAAATATTCGGAGCCGACTTTTTCGAAGTCGACCGAGGACGTTGCCGGTTGCGGGTTTGCATGATCGCTTGGCATAAGGGTTTACCTGTTTTTATTGTTTTTTGGCCCTGTTGGAGCGGGGCTGCTCTTGAAACCAATGTTGCATTGGATCGTTCCCACGCTCCGCGTGGGAATGCCTCTACGGACGCTCCGCGTTCGGCTCTTTGGGACGCGGAGCGTCCCTGGCTGCATTCCCACGCAGAGCGAGGGAACGATCAGCCGGGCGCAATTTCCCGCAGGTTAGAAGAACCCCAACGGATTGATGTCGTAGCTCACCAGCAAATTCTTGGTCTGCTGGTAATGGTCGAGCATCATCTTGTGGGTTTCACGACCGACGCCGGACTTCTTGTAGCCACCGAACGCGGCGTGCGCCGGGTACAGGTGGTAGCAGTTGGTCCAGACGCGACCGGCCTTGATCGCCCGGCCCATGCGGTAGGCGCGGTTGATGTCGCGGGTCCAGAGACCGGCGCCAAGGCCGAACTCGGTGTCGTTGGCGATCGCCAGGGCTTCGGCTTCGTCCTTGAAGGTGGTGATGCTCACCACTGGGCCAAAGATTTCTTCCTGGAACACGCGCATCTTGTTGGTGCCCTTGAGCAAGGTCGGCTGGATGTAATACCCGGTCGCCAGGCTGCCCTCGAGTTTTTCCACCTTACCGCCGGTCAGCAGCTCGGCGCCTTCGCCCTTGGCGATTTCCAGGTACGAAAGGATTTTGTCGAATTGCTGCTCGGAGGCCTGGGCGCCGACCATGGTGTCGGTGTCCAGCGGGTCGCCGCGCTTGATCTGCAGGATTTTCTTCATCACCACGTGCATGAATTCGTCGTAGATCGACTCCTGCACCAGGGCGCGGGATGGGCAGGTGCAGACTTCACCTTGGTTGAAGAACGCCAGCACCAGGCCTTCGGCGGCTTTTTCGATAAAGCTCGGCTCGGCTTGCATGATGTCTTCGAAGAAGATGTTCGGCGACTTGCCGCCCAGTTCCACGGTAGAGGGGATGATGTTCTCGGCGGCGCATTTCATGATGTGCGAGCCGACCGGGGTCGAGCCGGTGAAGGCGATCTTGGCGATGCGCTTGCTGGTGGCGAGGGCTTCGCCGGCTTCTTTGCCGAAACCTTGCACCACGTTCAGCACGCCCGGCGGCAGCAAGTCGCCGATCAGTTCCATGAGTACACAAATGCCCAGTGGCGTTTGTTCGGCGGGCTTGAGCACCACGCAGTTACCAGCAGCGAGGGCCGGGGCGAGTTTCCAGGCGGCCATCAGCAGCGGGAAGTTCCAGGGGATGATCTGCCCGACCACGCCCAGCGGTTCGTGGATGTGATAGGCCACGGTGTTGCCGTCGATCTCGGCGGCGCTGCCTTCCTGGGCCCGCAGGCAACCGGCGAAGTAGCGGAAGTGGTCAGCGGCCAGGGGGATGTCGGCGTTGAGGGTTTCGCGTACGGCCTTGCCGTTGTCCCAGGATTCGGTGATCGCCAGGGTTTCGAGGTTCGCTTCGATGCGGTCGGCGATTTTCAGCAGGATCAGCGAACGGGCCTGGGCCGACGTAGCGCCCCAGGCATCGGCGGCAGCGTGGGCGGCGTCCAGGGCTTTGTCGATGTCTTCGGCCGTGGAGCGCGGGAATTCGGCAATGGGCTGGCCATTGACCGGGGATGTATTGGTGAAGTACTGACCTTTGACAGGCGCGACGAACTCGCCGCCGATGTAGTTACCGTATTTAGCCTTGAACGAAACGATAGCGCCTTCAGTACCGGGGTGAGCGTAACGCATGATGAGTTCTCCTTGGCTTTTGTGCTTATTAGGGAGCCGCGCAAATTCGCGCTGGTACTTAAGCCTAGAGCAAAGGTTGGGCCACTGCCTTGCAGGGCCCGGAAATCAAGACTTTAGGAGGAGTTGGCCGGACAAACGGAGGGCCTGTGTCACGGTTGCGATACGCAGGGTGTGACAGTTTGTGCCATGGTTGAGACAGTCTGTGACCGACAGGTCGCGCCAGCATTGCAAAGGTCGGTGGGCTGGAGGATGCTGGCTCCGACGGCGAGGCCATGGACGGACCGCTTTTGTGGCAAGACTGCTTCTTTTGCAGGACTGTTTGGGTGATAAGACTGCTTTTGTGGCGAGGGAGCTTGCTCCCGCTGGAGCGCGAAGCGGTCCCAAGGCAGCCAACCCGGTCAGCCTGATACACCGCAAGCTCTGGTTTTGGGGCTGCTGCGCAGCCCAGCGGGAGCAAGCTCCCTCGCCACGGGGTAATGTGTCGGCAGGTCCAAAAGGTCCTTCGGGGAGAACAATAAGAAATGCACAGCAACCATTTGAGTCGCCATGCCCAGCAAGTCCTGACGGTCACCCAGGGCAAGGCCCATTTGCAGGGGCCTGGCAGTGATCCGTCGATTGCCCGTTCCTGGCTGCGCTGCCTCGAGGATTATCATCTCGACCCGGCCCAGAACCTGGCGCCGACCGTGCTCGAGCATGGCCGGGTGCTGGAAAGTCGCGAGCGCCTGCAACAAGTGCTGCACATCGCCGGCACTGAAATGACCAGCCTGCATCAGCAACTCTCCGGCGCCGGCCACGCGGTGCTATTGACCGACGCCCGGGGCGTGATCCTCAACTGCGTCACCGCCCCCAGCGAACGGAAGATTTTCGAACGGGCCGGCCTCTGGCTCGGCGCCGACTGGAGCGAAGCCTGCGAAGGCACCAACGGCATCGGCACCTGCCTGGTGGAGCGCCAAGCCCTGACCATTCACCAGGAAGAACACTTTCGCGGTCGTCACACCGGCCTGACCTGTTCGGCCAGCCCGGTGTTCGATCCTCACGGCGAATTACTGGCAGTGCTCGACGTGTCCTCGGCCCGGCCAGACGTCTCGCGCCAGAGCCAGTTCCACACCATGGCCCTGGTCAATCTCTCGGCGAAGATGATCGAGAGCTGCTATTTCCTCCGTTGCTTCGACAATCAGTGGCTGCTGCGCTTTCATTTGCAGGCCGAGTCCGTGGGACTGTTCAGTGAGGGTTTGCTGGCGTTCGACGGCGAAGGGCGGATTAACGCGGTCAACCAGAGCGCGTTGAACCTGTTGGGACACATCCGCGGCAGCCTGCTCGGCCAGTGCGTCGAGGACTTTTTCGACTGTTCATTGGATGAGTTGCTGGGCCGGGCCAGCGCCCAGGCGAGTGCAAGTTGGCCGTTGCGCACTCGTGACGGCCGGCATCTGTTCGCCGTATTGCGCGGCCAGCCCCGTAGCGTGCCGGCGCCGGTCGCGCCGGCGCTCAAAGTTGTCGAACCCGCGCGCCTGCCGGGCATCTGCCTCGGCGACGCGGCGTTGCAGGAGCATTTTCGCAAGGCGCTGCGAGTCTTCGAGCGTGACGTGCCGCTGTTGATCCACGGCGAAACCGGCTCCGGCAAGGAGGCGTTCGCCAAAGCCGTGCACCACGCCAGCCAGCGCGCCGGGAAAAATTTCGTCGCCCTCAACTGCGCGGCCATTCCGGAAAGCCTGATCGAAAGCGAGCTGTTCGGTTATCGCGGCGGCAGCTTCACTGGCGCGCGCAAGGAAGGCATGCGCGGCAAGCTGCAACAGGCCGACGGCGGCACGCTATTCCTCGATGAAATCGGCGACATGCCCCTGGCCTTGCAGACCCGTTTACTGCGGGTGCTGGAAGATCGCCAGGTGGTGCCCATCGGCGGCGAACCCGAGGCGGTGAACGTGCGCATCATCAGCGCCACCCACCGGCAATTGCTCGACCGGGTGCGCGATGGCAGTTTTCGCGAGGATTTGTATTACCGCCTCAATGGCCTGGAAATCCCGCTGCCGGCGTTGCGCGAGCGCAGTGACAAGTCGCAGTTGCTGGATTTCCTGTTGGCTGAAGAGGGCGGCGCCGAGACGGTGTTCATCGACGAACCGGCGCGCCAGGCGTTGCTCGAGTTCGACTGGCCGGGCAACGTGCGGCAACTGCGCAATGTGCTGCGCACCCTCGCTGCGTTATGCGATGGCGGGCGGATTGGGTTGGAGGACTTGCCGGCGATGATTCGCCAGCGCCCGGTGGCAGTGGTTGAAACGGTGGCGGAGCGGCCGCTGGAAGACGCCGAGCGCCTGGCATTGCTCGACGCACTGGAGCGCCAGCGCTGGCACATGACCCACACGGCGGCGCAATTGGGGATCAGCCGCAATACCCTCTACCGCAAGCTGCGTAAACACGCCATCGCCCGCTGAGCTACGAACTGCTTTTGTGGCGAGGGAGCAAGCTCCCTCGCCACAAAAAACCTGTGCTCCAGCAGGAATTTGCGGTGTTCTGGTGAGGGTAAGCTCTAAACACAAGGTGCGAATTCCCCCTCCCTACGCTAACCTGCGGCCATGTTTACGAGGTCGTACTAATGCACATCCATATTCTCGGTATTTGCGGCACTTTCATGGGTTCGATGGCGGTTCTGGCCAAGGAACTGGGCCATCACGTGACCGGCTCCGACGCCAACGTCTACCCGCCGATGAGCACGCAGCTGGAAGCCCAGGGCATCGAGCTGACCCAAGGTTATGACCCGGCGCAGTTGGTCCCGGCGCCGGACCTGGTGGTGATCGGCAATGCCATGTCCCGTGGTAACCCGGCGGTGGAATATGTGCTCAACAAAGGCCTGCCGTACATGTCCGGGCCGCAGTGGTTGGCCGATCATGTGCTGCAGGGGCGTTGGGTCCTGGCCGTGGCCGGTACCCACGGCAAGACCACCACCAGCAGCATGCTCGCCTGGGTGTTGGAGCACGCAGGCATGAGCCCTGGCTTCTTGATTGGCGGCGTGCCGCAGAACTTCTCGGTATCGGCACGCCTGGGCGGCACGCCGTTTTTCGTGATCGAGGCCGATGAATACGACAGCGCCTTCTTCGACAAACGCTCGAAATTCGTCCACTACCGTCCGCGTACAGCGATTCTCAATAATCTTGAGTTCGACCATGCCGACATTTTCCCTGATCTGCCGGCCATCGAGCGGCAATTCCATCACTTGGTGCGCACTATTCCGAGCGAAGGCCTGGTGATCCATCCGACCACCGAGCCTGCCCTGCAGCGCGTCATCGAAATGGGTTGCTGGACCCCGGTGCAGACCACCGGCGCGGGCGGCCAATGGCAGGTGAAGTTGCTCAAGGATGACGGCTCGGAGTTCGAAGTGATGTTCGAAGGCCAATCCCAAGGTGTGGTCGAGTGGGACATGACCGGCCAGCACAACGTTGCCAATGCCCTCGCCACCTTGGCGGCCGCACGGCATGTCGGCGTGGTGCCCTCCATGGGCATTGCCGCGTTGAGCGCCTTCAAGAGCGTGAAGCGGCGGATGGAGAAAGTCGCCGACGTCAACGGCATCACCATTTATGACGACTTTGCCCACCACCCGACGGCCATCGCCACCACCCTTGACGGTTTGCGCAAGCGCATCGGCGACGCGCCGCTGATCGCCATCATCGAGCCGCGTTCCAACTCGATGAAGCTCGGCGCGCACCGTGATGGCCTGCCGGAAAGCGTGGTCGATGCCGATCAAGTCATCTGGTACGCACCGGCCAACCTCGGTTGGGACCTCGCAGCGATCGCCGCGCTGTGCACGGTGCCGTCGATTGTCAGCGATTCCCTGGAAGGCATTATCGAGCGCGTGAAGAGCCAGGCCCAGCCCGGCACTCACGTGGTGATCATGAGCAACGGCGGCTTCGGCGGCCTGCACGGCAAACTGGCCGAGGCACTGTGATGAGCAATGGCCCCGAACGCATCACGCTGGCGATGACCGGTGCCTCCGGCGCCCAGTATGGCTTGCGCTTGCTCGATTGCCTGGTGCGCGAGGACCGTGAGGTGCACTTCCTGATCTCCAAGGCCGCGCAACTGGTGATGGCCACCGAGACTGACGTGACGCTGCCACCGAAGACGCAGATGATGCAGGCCTTCCTCACCGAATACACCGGTGCGGCGGCGGGGCAGATTCGCGTGTACGGCAAGGACGACTGGATGTCGCCAGTGGCTTCGGGTTCCGGTGCGCCGGCGGCCATGGTGGTGGTGCCGTGTTCCACCGGGACGCTGTCGGCGATTGCCACCGGCGCTTGCAACAACCTGATCGAGCGCGCCGCGGACGTCACTCTCAAGGAGCGCCGCCAGTTGATCCTCGTACCGCGGGAAGCGCCGTATTCGAGCATTCACCTTGAGCACATGCTCAAGCTGTCGAACATGGGCGTGACCATCCTGCCGGCCTCGCCGGGTTTCTATCACCAGCCGCAGACCATCGACGATCTGATCGATTTTGTGGTGGCGCGAATCCTCAATCTGCTGAACATCCCCCAGGACATGTTGCCGCGCTGGGGCGAGCATCATTTGAGCAGTGATGAATAAGCTGCTGATCGTGCTGCTGGCACTGCAACTGACCGGTTGCGCCACTGCCCGCACGCTCGACGCCGCCAAGCCGGGAGCGCCGGTGGTATACGCAGGCACGCGCCTGGATCTTTACGCCCTGAACGGTGGTTGCTGCGCCAAGGACCGCTTTGGTGCCGAGGCGCCGAGTTATCCAGGTGTGGATCTGCCCGGGAGTGCGTTGCTCGATACCTTGTTGTTGCCGCTGTCGTTGTTGACGGTGATTGGGGTGGGGTTTCAGGCCTCTGGCGGCATGTAACAGACGCCTAGAACCCCGTGGCGAGGGAGCTTGCTCCCGCTGGGCTGCGCAGCAGACCTTAACTTTATAGGCTGACCCAAATTCGAAGGCGACTGCTGCGCAGTCGAGCGGGAGCAAGCTCCCTCGCCACAATGATCGCGTTGTCCTGGGCAGTAGGTTATTTACCCAGCTTGCGCAACTCATCCGACTCCACCACCCGCACCCCATCCTCTTCTTCCAGCGCCAGCCGCCACATGGCCCGGGCCAGTTGGCAGGCTTCGATGCCGTGGTACTTGCCTGGGATCAGCTTCGACAAAGGCCCGGCCAGTTGCTCGGCCAGGCGCGGTTCGACGCGGTCGCCCAACAACAGGGAAGGGCGGCAGATAGTCAGTTGTGGCCAGTCCTGGGCCTTCAGGGCTGCTTCCATCTCGCCTTTGACCCGGTTGTAGAAAATCGACGACTTCGCATCGGCATTCAGGGCGCTGATCACGATCAGGTGTCGCGCGCCGAGTTCGCGGGCGCGTTTGGCGAAGGCCACCACCAGATCCAGGTCCACCGCCCGGAAGGCGTGTTCGGAGCCGGCTTTCTTGATCGTCGTGCCGAGGCAGCAGAAGGCGATATCGACCGGGCCGACCAAGCTTGGCAGCACCTCGGCCGGTTCCCCCACTGGATTCTCCAAGTGCGGATGCTCGGCCAATGGCCGGCGGGAAGGCGCCAGTACCCGAGTAATGGTCGGCTCGTTGAGCAGCCGGTCCAGTAGATGTTCCCCGGTCAACCCGGTCGCGCCGGCGAGCAAAACATGCTGAGGCGTCAAGTACATAGTGTTTCCCCCTTGATACGGTTCAGCTTAGTTGCTCTTTTTACCCTCGTCGTTCAGTGCAGCACTTTGCAATGCTTTTCGCGCCTGTTGTTTGCGCAGCAACTGCCAATGGGACAACACGGTCCGGGGCGCCCAGATCTGCGGCTCCGAGGCTTCGAAGTTGTCCGCCTGCTCCCGTTCGGCAACGATGCCCTTGGCGAGCTTGAAGGCTTGTTCCAAGTCGTCGGTCTGGTTCAGCGCCTGGGCGAACAGGGCGTCACCGAAATAGGTGAAGTTGGCTTCTTCGGAACAGCCAAAAGACACCCGGTCGGCCCGGGACGCGGTCATCACCAGCGTGCGCTCATTCTTCAGAGCCGGGATGAAACCGCCGGAATAACAGGCTGAGATCACCACGATCTTGTCGCGATTCTTCAGCGGCGCCAGGACCACGGCCAGTTCATCGGCGGGCAGGTCGGCCAGCTCCATGCGTGGTTGATCGAGCACCAATTCATGCTCGCTGGTGCCGTGGCTGGTCAGGTAGATGAAGATCAGGTCTTCCGGGCCGCTGCGCTCGGCCAGGGTAGCGGCGGCACGGCGCAGGCTTTCACGGCTGGCCATGGGCCGATCGCCGAGGTGATCGTGGTGGTTCACCAGTCGGACCTGGCCGAACGCGCTGAAACGGCTGGCGAGCATGTTGGCGACGTAGTCGGATTCGCGCAGGAACACGCTTTGCTTGCCGTCGCCGCCCAGGGTCAAGCTGTACAGTTCCACGGCCGGGGTCGAGGCCGGGATGTTGGCGAGGGCATCGTCCAGCAGCCGGCCTTGGGCCAGGACGCCGAGTTCAAGGACGTCCGGCAGCAGCTTGCCGTCGGCGTCGCGTATCCGCTGGCCGTTGGCCCAGGTGCCGCTTTGCACGGTGCCGTCGGTCAGCACCAGGGTGCCGCGCCCGTGGTAGCTGTCGCCTTCGAACTGGCCGATGTAGAAGCTGCCATCGGGCAGGTTGAGGCGGCCCTCACCGGTGAAGCGCCATTCATTGAAGCGGCCGAGGTAATGGCTGCCGTCGGCGCCAATCAACTCGCCCTTGCCGGTCAGCGCGCCGTCCTTGAACTGGCCGATCCAGACGTCGCCATCGGCATTTTCGTAGCGGCCACGACCGTTGAGCTGGTTGTTCCTGAAGCCGCCGACATAAACGTCGCCATCGGCGCTGTTGAAGGTGCCCTTGCCCTGGAGCTGGCCGTCGACGAAGTGCCCGGTGAATTGGTTACCGCTGGCATCGAAGCGCTGGCCTTCGCCGTTGGGCTTGCCGTTGGCGAAGGGGCCCTGGTACTGGCTGCCGTCTTCGAGCTCCAGGCGTCCGAGACCGGAGTAGCGGTCGGCCTTGAACTCACCCCGGTAAGTCATGCCGTTTTCCTTGAGCGTCCCTTCGCCGTTCCGCCGGCCCAGCTTGAAGCTGCCGGTGTAGCTGCTGGTCGGTGTGGTCAGGCTGCCCTGGCCGTGGAACAGGCCTTGCTGGAACTGGCCGCGATAGACTTCGCCATTGCTGCCATGCCATTCCCCGGTGCCATGCCACTGGCCTTTGTCGAATTGTCCGGCGTACCAGCTGCCGTTGGGGTAATCGATGCGGCCCTGGCCTTGCAAGAGCCCATCCACCAGGTCGCCGCGATAGCGCCCGCCGTCGGGCAGGCGCGCGTCGGGGGGCAACAGCGATTCGCCGTCGCCACAAGCGGTGAGCAATAGGGCCAGAGTCAGGGGGACAAGTGCGCGCATAACCGGATCCAAGTAATCAGGCGACGAGTATGCCGCAGCTATGCGCGTTGAAGCGATGCGAAACTGCATGAGCGGTTTCGCGACCGCGGGGGGTTACACGAAGCAGAGCGACAGCGGCTCGGCAATGTAGGCCGGTTTTTCCGACCCTTCGATTTCCAAGGTAGCGATGGCCTTGAGCAGCCATTGGCCGGGTTTTTTCTCGGTGACTTCCACCAGGTCGACTTTGAGGCGGACCTTGGAGTCGACCTTCACCGGTTGGATGAAACGCACGCTGTCCAGCCCGTAGTTGACGACCATTTTCACGCCCTCGGGCAGGATCAGGATGTCTTCCATCAATTTGGGCATCAGTGACAGCGACAGGAATCCGTGGGCGATGGTGCTGCCGAACGGGGTCTGCGCGGCCTTGACCGGATCGACGTGGATGAACTGGAAGTCGCCGGTGGCTTCGGCGAACAGGTTGATGCGGTCCTGGTCGATGGTCAGCCAGTCGGAACGTCCAAGTTCCTTGCCGACATAATCTTTGAGCGCTGTTACGGGAACGTAGGGCATTGAGACTCTCCTTGGTTCATCTGTCCTGCTTTTTTGGAACGGGGATCTGCGCCCCCGAGAACCACTGTAGATCAACATGGCGCGTCGGGAAGGTCATCGACCATGCTTTTTACGAATGCCGAACCATAGCGCCGGCGTGCTTATAATGCCGGCGCATTCTTTGAGTAAGTGTTGCAGGGGAGAGAGCGGATGTTGTTACGGGGCCTGACCTGGCTGGTGCTGTTCCAATTGCTGGGCACCGCCTTGAATCATTTATTCCTGCCAATCCTGCCGGGGCCGATCATTGGCCTGCTGCTGTTGCTGGGCTACCTGATCACGCGCGGCGAAGTCAGCGAGCCGTTGAACCTGGCCGCCAGCAGCCTGTTGCGTTATCTGCCGTTGCTGCTGGTGCCGCCGGCGGTGGGGGTGATGGTGTATGCCCGGGCGATCGCCGCCGATTTCTGGGCGATTGTCGGTGCGCTGGTGTTGTCCTTGATCCTGTCCGTGGCGTTGACGGGCGTACTGATGCAGCGCCTGTCCCGGCGTCACAATGTCGAGCCGGAGGACGCCCAATGATGTTCGACTGGCAAGGCGCCTGGACTTCGGTGATCCATCATCCACTGTTCGGCATCGGCATTACCCTGGGCGCTTATCAACTGGTCTTGGCGGCGTTCGAAAAGACCCGCTGGGTGTTCCTGCAACCGGTATTGATGTCGATGCTGCTGTTGATCGCTGTGCTGGTCGGCTGCGGCATCAGCTACGCCGAATACCGCAAGAGCACCGAGATACTCAGCATTCTGCTGGGTCCGGCCACGGTTGCGCTGGCGGTGCCGTTGTATTTGAACCTGCGGCGAATCCGTCAATTGTTCTGGCCGATTTTTACTACGCTGGTGATAGGCGGGGTGTTCGCCACCGGTTCTGCAGTAGTGCTGGGCTGGGCATTCGGCGCCGAACACATGATTCTGATGACCATGGCGCCCAAGTCCGTGACCTCGCCGATCGCCATGCTGGTGGCCGAGCAGATCGGCGGCGTGGCGGCGATGGCGGCGGTGTTCGTGTTGATCACCGGCGTACTCGGGGCAATCCTGGGTCCGAGCATTTTGACCCGGCTGGGTGTCCACAGTCCTGAGGCCCGTGGCATGGCCCTGGGCCTGACCGCCCATGCGGTGGGTACGTCGGTGGCGTTGCAGGAAAGCGAGGAGTCGGGTGCCTTCGCGGCACTGGCGATGAGTCTGATGGGCGTGGCCACGGCGGTGTTGCTGCCGCTGGTGGTGTCGATGACTGTTTAAGGAATGGGTTATGAGCTTGCCGCTGTTCCCGTTGAACACCGTACTGTTCCCTGGTTGCACTCTCGATCTGCAGATTTTCGAGGCGCGTTACCTGGACATGATCGGGCGCTGCATGAAAAAGGGCGAAGGCTTCGGCGTGGTCTGCATCCTCGACGGCGAGGAGGTTGGAATCGCGCCGGACGGCTATGCGCGGGTGGGTTGTGAAGCGCTGATCACCGACTTTTCCCAGCAAGAGAATGGCCTGCTGGGTATTCGCGTGCAGGGCGGACGACGATTCCTGGTGCACAACAGCAGCGTCCAGGCCGATCAACTCACCGTGGCAGAGGTCGAGTGGCTCGAAGATGAGCCGGAACAACCGCTACAGGATGAGGACGCCGATCTGGTTGCCTTGCTCAAGGCCCTGGCCGAACACCCCATGGTCGAGGCGCTGAACATGGGCACCGAAGCGACCGGCCAGCAATCGCTGGCCAATCAACTGGCCTATCTGCTGCCGTTCAACGAACTGGACAAGATCGATCTGCTGCAACTCGACGATCCCCAGCAGCGCCTGGATGCGATCCAGGCCTTGCTCGATGAATTGCAGGGCGAGTTGTTCGCCTGACACGACTGCGCCGATGCATCAATAGGCATACCGCAACATCGCGTGCGGCAGATGCCGCAGGGCGAAGAAGCTGAACGCCGCCATCAGTGCCGGGAGGACCAGCCACCAGACTTTTGGCGACATGGCGCGAAGCGGCTCCTGGCGCTGGCTCAACCACAGGACAGCGGCGCAGACGGTGGCGGCGAGCATGGCGCCGGCGACAACGTCGCTCGGCCAGTGGGCGCCGAGATACACCCGCGACAAGGCAATGGCCAGCGCCGGCAACGAGGCGAGTAACAGCCAGGTCAGGCGCAGGCGTGGCGGTTGGCCGCGCCCGGCCAGTATCGCCAGGGCCAGGAACAGCGCAAAGGCGCCGGAGGCGTGGCCGCTGGGCATGCTGTAGCTAGTCAATGGCTCGCTCAGGATTTCAGGGCGCACGCGGGCGAAGAACAGCTTGAAGCCAGTGTTGGCCAGGGCGGTGAGCAGCATTGTGCCGCCGGCAAAGATTGCCTGGCGCCACTGTCGTGCCAATAGCAGCAACCCGGTCACCAGGCTGCAGACAATCAACATGTAGCGGAATTCGCCGATCAGCGTGAAGGTCACGGCGATCTCGTCCAGCGTCGCGCTGCGATGTTCCTGGACCAGGGTCATCAGGCCTTGGTCGAACGCTGTCAGGTAGCGAAAACCGATAAACAGGCCGATCAGGATCGCCAGGCCAACAACCGCGATGATCGCCGAGGCGTGGCGATGGCGACGCATGCTGCTGTTGACGCTCAGGCCGAGCATCACGGCGATGCTGCCGATGACGACACCGGCCTGTGGCCAGAAACCTTCGGGCAGCGGCAGGCGGAACGCCGCTCCGGTGGCCCAGCCCGGCAGCAGGTACGCCACGGTCCAGCCTGCCGCCGCGACCAGGCTGACAGCGGCGAAGCGCAGGAATGGCATGTCGCACATCCCGGCCACCATCGGCAGCATTGGCCGCAGCGGTCCGATAAAGCGCCCCACCAGCAGGCTGGCGATGCCGTAGCGTTGGAAGTAGCTCTCCGCCGCGCTCATCCATTCCGGATGTTGCCGCAGCCCCGGCAGGCGCCGGATGTTCTGGTGGAAATGCCGGCCGAGGAAGTACGACACCAGATCCCCGAGTAGCCCCCCTAGAAGGCCCAGCAGCAACGTTTCGCCCAAGGACAGCGCGCCGCTGCCGGCCAGCACCGCGATCGCGAACAACAGCACCGTGCCCGGTACGATCAGCCCGGCGATAGCCAGGCATTCCACGCAAGCGACGACGAACACCGCCACCGCCAGCCATTGCGGATTTACAGTCAGCCAGCCGGTAATGCTATCGAGCCATGGGCCCATAAAGACAACTCCATTGTTTATTCAAGCGGCATGCAATTTTTGTCAGGGAGCGGTGCTGCGTTCAGGCAAGCAAAAAATAATCACGGCCCTCGACCTGGCCGCGCCGCAACGGATTGCGGGTGCACCACGGCGCGTAGGCGGCATCGACGAAGCGATAGAGCAGGTGTTCGTCCCGTCCCAGTGGGATGCCCAAACGAGTGGTCTGGATCACATTGACCGTCGGCACGCCCACATCTTCCACCAGCAACCGTTCTGGGTCGAAGCGCTTCGCGTCCCAGTCCGGCACTTTCAGTCCCAGCGCCTTGCACAGCAAGGTCTGCCCGGCACAAAGCTTTTGCGGTGTGCGTGGGCGGCCCTGGGCGTCGGGGTTGTTGATCAGCATCTGCGCCAGGCTCGCCGGGCCGCTGATGGCGTCGACCCAGGGATACGCCGATTTGATCAATACCGCGTTGCCCGGGCCCTGGGCGCTGAAGTTCAGCGAATCGCCGCCGCGGGCGTAGTACATATAGATGTGGCCGCCATCAAGAAACAAAGCCCTGCGTTTTTCCGTATAGCCCAGGGAGGCATGGCTGCCTTTCTCAGCGAAGTAATACGCTTCGGTCTCGATGATTCGCGCGCCGAGCCACACGTCACCGACTTTGTGGCGAATGACCTTGCCCAGCAGGTCCTGGGCGAGTACTTGGGCGTCGCGATCAAAAAAAGCGTGGGGCAAGGCAATGGGCGCGGTTGGCGAATCGGTCATGGCGAGGAACGGAGTAGGGCCAAAGATAGCGCGATGATAACAACGGAAAGCTTAATTACCGCTGAACATTCACGGGAATACCTGCGATTAATGCCGCTTTTGCTCCTCCGCCGGTCACCGCTGCGAGTCCATGCTGTTAGTCGAGGGTTACGACAGCTATAATCTGCCGCTTTCCTCTTTGCCAAGACCACACAGACCATGACTGAGTCCGTTCTTGACTACATGACCCGCCTGGGTCGCGCCGCCCGCGAAGCGTCGCGCATCATCGGCCGTGCCAGCACCGCGCAGAAAAACCGCGCCCTGCAGGCCGCGGCCAATGCGCTGGACGCTGCGCGCGCCGAGTTGTCCGCCGCCAACGAACTGGACCTGGCCGCTGGCCGGGCCAATGGCCTGGAGCCGGCCATGCTCGAGCGCCTGGCACTGACTCCGGCGCGCATCGACGGCATGATCGTCGGTCTGCGTCAGGTCGCGGCACTGCCGGACCCGGTCGGGGCGATCCGCGACATGAGCTATCGGCCGTCGGGTATCCAGGTCGGCAAGATGCGCGTACCCCTGGGCGTAGTCGGGATCATCTACGAGTCGCGGCCGAACGTGACCATCGACGCCGCGAGCCTGTGCCTGAAGTCCGGTAACGCGACCATCCTGCGCGGTGGCTCCGAGGCGATTCATTCCAACCGCGCCATCGCCGCCTGCATCCAGCGCGGCCTGGCTGAAGCCGATCTTCCGGCGGCGGTGGTGCAGGTGGTGGAGACCACCGATCGCGCGGCAGTCGGCGCGTTGATCACCATGCCCGAGTTCGTCGACGTCATCGTGCCTCGCGGCGGCAAGGGCCTGATCGAGCGCGTCAGCCGTGACGCCCGCGTGCCGGTGATCAAGCACCTGGACGGCATCTGCCACGTCTACGTCAGTGCCCACGCCGAGCTGCCGAAGGCCCAGCGCATCGCCTTCAATGCCAAGACTTATCGTTATGGCATCTGCGGTGCGATGGAGACCCTGCTGGTGGACCAGGCTGTCGCCAAGGATTTCCTGCCGTCGATGGCCGCCCAGTTCCGCGAAAAAGGCGTCGAGCTGCGCGGTTGCGAGCGGACCCGGACGATCATCGACGCGGCGGTCGCCACCGAGGAGGATTGGAACACCGAATACCTGGCGCCGATCCTGTCGATCCGCGTGGTCGACGGTCTCGACCAGGCGATCGAGCACATCAATCGCCATGGCTCCCACCACACCGACTCCATCGTCAGCGAACACCAGGGCGAAACCCGGCGTTTCGTCGCCGAAGTGGACTCGGCGTCGGTGATGATCAACACGCCGACCTGCTTCGCCGATGGTTTTGAATACGGATTGGGTGCCGAGATCGGCATTTCTACTGATAAGCTGCACGCCCGCGGCCCGGTGGGCCTCGAAGGCCTGACGTGCGAAAAGTACATTGTGGTCGGTGACGGCCAGCTGCGCGGCCAGGAGCCGGTCTGACTTGGGCGATCTCGACCCACTGGCCTCCATGACTGCGACCGCTGAGACGGCGACCGCGCCAAAGCGCATCGGTATCCTGGGCGGCACGTTCGACCCGGTGCACATCGGCCATCTGCGCGGTGCACTGGAAGCCGCCGATGCCCTGGGCCTCGATGAGCTGCGGCTGACGCCAAGCGCCCGGCCGCCTCATCGGGATGCGCCGCAGGTGTCGGCGCAAGACCGCCTGGCGATGGTCGAGTGCGCGGTGGTCGGTGTGGCACCGTTGGTGGTGGACGCCCGCGAATTGCAGCGGGACAAACCGTCCTACACCATTGACACCCTGGAGCTGATGCGCGCCGAACTGGCCGCCGATGCCCAGGTTTTCCTGCTTCTGGGCTGGGACGCATTTTGCGGCCTGCCCACTTGGCATCGCTGGGAAGAGTTGCTCCAGCATTGCCACATCCTGGTGCTGCAACGCCCGGATGCCGACAGCGAACCGCCGGATGCCTTGCGCAACCTGTTGGCGGCGCGCTCGGTGAGCGACCCGCTGGCCCTCAAGGGGCCGAGCGGACAGATTGCATTCGTCTGGCAGACACCGCTCGCGGTATCCGCCACCCAGATCCGTCAACTGCTGGCCAGCGGTAAGTCGGTACGTTTCCTGGTGCCCGACGCGGTCCTGGCCTACATCGATGCGCACGGTCTGTACCGTGCGTCGAATTGAACAAGGTGTGCTTCGCCGACACGAATCAACGTGTACCGAAGCGCCCGAACATGAGCAAAACGAGTTTTATATGACTGACAAAGACCTGAACAAAGTAAAGCGCAAGGGCACCTTCAAGAGCGCCCCGCTGCCGGTAGAAGCACACACCGGCGTGGTGCTCGCCGGCGAAGAGCTGGTCAAGGTGGCCGTGGCGGCCCTGGAAGACGTCAAGGCCCAGGACATCCAGGTGATCGACGTTCGTGAAAAGCAGAGCATCACCGACTACATGATCATCGCCACCGGTACGTCCAATCGCCAGATCGGCGCGATGCTCGACAAGGTCCGCGAAGCGGTCAAGGCCCAGGGCGTCAAGCCGTTGGGCGAAGAAGGCAAGGGCGACAGTGACTGGGTCCTGTTGGACATGGACGACGTCATCGTGCACATGATGACCGCCTCGGCGCGCCAGTTCTATGACCTGGAACGCCTGTGGGCAGGCGCCGAGCAGAGCCGTTCGGCCAGCGCCGCGCACCACAGCCCGGAAAACCCCCATGAGCACTTCACCAAGCTCAACAAAGACCAGCAATAAGGGATCGCTGTGCGACTGCGCCTGATCGCCGTCGGTTCTCGCATGCCCAAGTGGGTGGAAGAAGGCTGGCATGAATATGCCAAGCGTCTTCCGTCCGAGCTGGCCTTGGAACTGGTGGAAATTCCGCTCAATACCCGTGGCAAGAACGCTGACGTGGCGCGCTTCATCCGCCAGGAAGGCGAAGCCATGCTGGCCAAGGTCGGGCCGAACGAGCGGATCGTCACCCTCGAAGTTCACGGCAAGCCCTGGAGCACCGAGCAGTTGGCAGTCGAGCTCGATCGCTGGCGGCTGGATGCGCGCACGGTCAATTTCATGGTCGGCGGCCCGGAAGGGCTGGCGCCGGAAGTCTGTGCCCGAGCCGATCAACGCTGGTCCTTGTCGCCCCTGACGTTGCCGCACCCGTTGGTGCGGATCCTGATCGGTGAACAGTTGTATCGTGCCTGGACAGTCCTGTCCGGGCACCCTTATCACAAGTAATCCTGCCCTCATGCCTCAGCCGATTCGCATCAAGGACCACGAAAAAGACGCCCGCCTGGTGCGGGGCCGCGTCGTGTTCGGTGCTATTGCGGTGGTGGCGCTGATCGGCGTGCTGATCGCGCGGCTGTATTTCCTCCAGGTGATCCAGTACGAGTACCACTCGACCCTGTCGGAAAGTAACCGTGTACATGTCCAGCCGATTCCGCCGACCCGCGGACTGATTTTCGACCGCAATGGCGTGGTGGTGGCCGACAACCGGCCCAGCTTCAGCCTGAGCATGACCCGCGAGCGCTCCGGTGATTGGCAGCAGGTCCTCGACGTGATCGTCGAGGTCCTGCAACTGACGCCCGAGGACCGGGCGATCTTCGAGAAGCGTATGCGCCAGGGCCGGCGTCCCTTCGAGCCGGTGCCGATCATGTTCGAGCTGACCGAAGAACAGATCGCCCTGATCGCCGTGAACCAGTTCCGCCTGCCGGGCGTCGAGGTGGTGGCGCAACTGGTGCGGCATTATCCCCAAGGGCCGCACTTCGCCCATTCGGTCGGCTACATGGGCCGGATCAACGAAAAAGAGCTCAAGACGCTCGATCCGGTCAACTACAGCGGCACTCACCATATCGGCAAGACCGGCATCGAGCGTTTCTACGAAGCCGAGCTGCACGGCCAGGTGGGCTACGAGGAAGTCGAGACCAACGCCCGCGGCCGCGTGCTGCGAGTGCTCAAGCGCACCGACCCGATTCCCGGCAAGGACATTGTCCTGAGCCTGGACATCAAATTGCAGGAAGCCGCCGAAGCAGCGCTGGGCGGACGGCGTGGCGCGGTGGTTGCCTTGGACCCCAATACCGGCGAAGTCCTGGCGATGGTCAGCCAACCGAGTTTCGACCCGAACCTGTTCGTCACCGGCATCAGTTTCAAGGCCTACGCCGAGCTGCGCGATTCCATCGACCGGCCGCTGTTCAACCGTGTGCTGCGCGGGCTCTATCCGCCGGGCTCGACCATCAAGCCGGCCGTGGCGATTGCCGGGCTGGACGCTGGCGTTGTGACTGCGTCGAGCCGGGTCTACGACCCGGGTTACTACCAATTGCCGAACTACGACCACAAGTACCGTAACTGGAACCGTACCGGTGATGGCTACGTGGACCTGGAAACGGCGATCATGCGTTCCAACGACACCTACTTCTACGACCTGGCCCACAAGCTGGGGATCGACCGGTTGTCGTCCTATATGAACAAGTTCGGCCTCGGCCAGAAGGTGTCCCTGGACATGTTCGAGGAGTCCCCGGGCCTGATGCCGTCGCGGGAATGGAAACGGGCGACTCGCCGCCAGGCCTGGTTCCCCGGTGAAACCCTGATCCTGGGGATCGGCCAGGGCTACATGCAGGCAACGCCCTTGCAACTGGCCCAGGCCACGGCCCTGGTGGCGAGCAAGGGCAAGTGGTATCGCCCGCACCTGGCCAAGACCATCGAAGGCCAGAAGCCCTTGGACCCGGACCCGATGCCCGACATTATCCTGCGCAACCCGTCGGACTGGCAGAAGGTCAACATCGGCATGCAGCAGGTGATGCATGGCGCCCGGGGCACCGCGCGCAAGGCTGCCCTTGGCGCGCAATATCGCATAGCTGGCAAGAGCGGCACGGCCCAGGTCGTGGCGATCAAGCAGGGCGAGAAATACGACCGCTCCAAGGTTCAGGAGCGCCATCGTGACCACGCCTTGTTCGTCGGCTTCGCGCCGGCCGAAAATCCCAAGATCGTAGTGTCGGTGATGGTCGAGAACGGTGAGTCCGGTTCCGGTGTCGCCGCGCCGGTGGTGCGCCAGATCATGGACGCCTGGCTGCTGGATGAGCACGGTCAGCTCAAGCCCGAATACGCAAGCCCCACCACTGCGGAGGCTACGGCCCGTGAAGAATAATTTCGACCGCATCCTGTCCAGCGAAGACGTGATGCGCCGCCGCGCCACCTTGCTGCAACGCATGCACATCGACGGGCCGTTGCTGATCCTGCTGCTGACGCTGGCCGCCGGCAGCCTGTTCGTGTTGTATTCGGCCAGTGGCAAGAGCTGGGACCTGCTGGCCAAGCAGGCCACCTCGTTCGGCATCGGCCTGGTATCGATGATCGTCATCGCGCAGCTCGAACCACGGTTCATGGCGCGCTGGGTGCCACTGGCCTATGTCGTAGGCGTGGGTTTGCTGGTGGTGGTGGACATCATGGGCCACAACGCCATGGGCGCCACCCGCTGGATCAACATTCCCGGGGTGATCCGTTTCCAGCCCTCGGAATTCCTCAAGATCATCATGCCGGCGACCATCGCCTGGTACCTCGCCAAACGTTCCCTGCCGCCGCAGCTCAAGCATGTGTGCATCAGCCTGTTGCTGATCGGCATCCCGTTTATCCTGATCGTCCGCCAACCGGACCTCGGCACCTCGCTGCTGATCCTGGCCGGCGGCGCCTTCGTGCTGTTCATGGGCGGGCTGCGCTGGCGCTGGATCCTCAGCGTGATCGCTGCCGCCGTGCCGGTGTCGGTGGCCATGTGGTATTTCGTGATGCACGACTACCAGAAGCAACGCGTGCTGACCTTCCTCGATCCGGAAAGCGATCCGCTGGGCACCGGCTGGAACATCATCCAGTCCAAGGCCGCCATCGGTTCCGGCGGGGTGTTTGGCAAGGGTTGGCTGATGGGCACCCAGTCGCACCTGGACTTTTTGCCAGAAAGCCACACCGACTTCATCATCGCGGTGATGGGCGAAGAGTTCGGCCTGGTGGGCATTTGCGTGCTGCTGCTGATCTATTTGCTGCTGATCGGCCGCGGGCTGGTGATTACCGCCCAGGCGCAGACGTTGTTCGGCAAATTGCTCGCGGGCAGCCTGACCATGACGTTTTTTGTTTATGTTTTCGTCAATATCGGTATGGTCAGTGGCCTGCTGCCGGTCGTGGGGGTGCCGTTGCCATTCATTAGCTACGGAGGAACTTCGCTGGTGACGCTACTGTCAGCGTTTGGGGTTTTGATGTCGATTCATACGCACCGCAAATGGATCGCGCAGGTTTGAATAAGGTGAAGAGTTCAATGCAAGCAATGCGTGGCTGGTCGACGCGATATGCGCCGTGGGTCGGCCTGGTCGGCTTCCTGGGCTGCGCGCCGCAGGCCCTCGCCGGCGAATACGAGGGCTCGCCGCAGGTGGCCGAGTTCGTCGGTGAAATGACCCGTGACTACGGTTTCGCCGGTGAACAGCTGATGGGCGTGTTCCGCGAGGCCGAGCGCAAGCAATCGATCCTCGACGCGATTTCCCGGCCCGCCGAGCGCGTCAAGCAGTGGAGCGAGTACCGGCCGATGTTCATCACCGAGGCGCGGATCGCCCGGGGCGTGGACTTCTGGCGCCAGCATGAGGCGGCCCTGGCCCGCGCCGAGCAGGAATATGGCGTGCCGGCCCAAGTCATCGTGTCCATCATCGGCGTCGAAACCTTCTTTGGCCGCAACACCGGCAATTTCCGCGTGATCGACGCACTGTCGACCCTGGGCTTCGATTACCCGCCGCGCGCCGAGTTCTTCCGCAAGGAGCTGCGCGAGTTCCTGCTGCTGGCCCGCGAAGAGCAGGTCGATCCGCTGACCCTCAAGGGCTCCTACGCAGGCGCCATGGGCCTGCCGCAATTCATGCCCAGCAGTTTCCGCGCCTACGCGGTCGACTTCGACGGCGACGGCCACATCAATATCTGGACCAACCCGACCGATGCCATTGGCAGTGTCGCCAGCTATTTCAAGCGTCACGGCTGGGAGGCTGGCCAGCCTGTGGTGAGCCGCGCCGACGTGCGTGGCGAACAGGTTGACGAGGGCTTGACCGAAGGGATCGAGCCGACGAAAACCGTCGGGGAGTTGCGAGCGCTGGGCTGGTCGAGTCATGATGCGCTGCGTGACGACATGCCGGTCACCGCGATGCGCCTTGAAGGCGAGCAGGGCCCTGAATATTGGATGGGCCTGAAGAATTTCTACGCGATTACGCGTTATAACCGCAGCGTGATGTACGCCATGGCCGTACATCAACTGTCTGAAGAGCTGGTCAAAGCACGGGGCGTCAAATAATGCGGGCATTGCCTACCTATCAACCCCTGAAAGCCAGGCCCCTCAAGCTGGTGGCATTGGCAGCGCTGTCGTTGCTGGTCGTCAGTTGTTCGACCAGTCGCGCACCGACCCAGAAAACCCCCACCACCGCCGTGCGCGCCACGCCGGGCCTGGACATCAACCGGGCCCACAAGGACGGCGCGCCATGGTGGGACGTCGATGTCTCGCGCATTCCCGACGCGACGCCGACGCTGCACACCGGTCCCTACAAGGCCAATCCGTATACGGTGCTGGGCAAGACCTATTTTCCGATCGCCGAATCCAAGCGCTACGTCGCTTCGGGCACGGCGTCCTGGTACGGCACCAAGTTCCACGGCCAGAATACCGCCAATGGCGAGGTGTACGACCTGTACGGCATGAGCGCGGCCCACAAGACCTTGCCGCTGCCCAGTTATGTACGGGTGACCAACCTGGACAACAACAAGACGGTGATCCTGCGGGTGAACGACCGTGGGCCGTTTTATTCCGATCGCATCATCGACTTGTCGTACGCGGCGGCGAAAAAGCTCGGTTACGCTGAAACCGGCACTGCGCGGGTCAAGGTCGAAGGCATCGATCCCCAGGAATGGTGGGCCCAGCGTGGCCGTCCGGCGCCTTTGATGCTCAACGAGCCGAAAGTGGCGCAAAATGCCGCGCCGACCCTGACGGCCTCCACCGGCACGGTCGAGCAATGGACCCCGCCGCCGCAGCAACATGCCGCGGCCGTGGTGCCTGTGCAGATCGACGCAAAAAAAAACGCTTCTGCAACAGCGTCTGGCCAGTATCTGCAAGTGGGCGCGTTCGCCAACCCGGACGCTGCAGAGCTGCTCCGATCGAAGCTGAGCTCGATGGTCAGCGCGCCGGTGTTCATCAGCTCGATCGTGCGCAACCAGCAGACACTGCATCGGGTGCGCCTGGGGCCGATCGGTTCTCCGGGTGAAGTCCAGCAGGTACAGAACAGCGTGCGCCTGGCCAATCTCGGTTCGCCGAGCCTGGTCACCGCCGAGTAACTGATTGAAAGCCCGCTGCGGTTGGAGCGGGTCAGGTTGTTGGCTCCATGAATAACAAAAGCCCGGCAAGGGTTGTGAGTGAGCAACTTAAATACGCGGCAGCTCCTTGATGAGTTGCCTGTTTAGTTTTGCCTTTGGGCAGTTCCATTAGCGATTTCGAGAGACGGATGAACATCACCACCTTTGCCAAACGCCTTTGCCTGCTAGTCCCGTTGCTTCTTTCACCGGCCGCGTTCGCGGTCGAGATGATGCCGGCACCCCCTCAATTGGCTGCCAAATCCTTTGTGCTCATGGATGCCAGCAGCGGCGAGGTCCTGGTAGAGAACAACGGTGACCAGCGCCTGCCACCGGCCAGCCTGACCAAGCTGATGACCGCGTACATCGCGACTCTGGAAATCCGTCGTGGCCAGATCGGCGAAAACGATCCGGTGACTGTCAGCGAAAACGCCTGGCGCACCGGCGGTTCGCGGATGTTCATCAAGGTCGGTTCGCAAGTGACCGTCAGCGACCTGCTGCACGGCATCATCATCCAGTCCGGCAATGACGCCAGCGTCGCCCTGGCCGAGCACATCGCCGGCAGCGAAGATGCGTTCGCCGACATGATGAACAAGACTGTCGCCGACCTGGGCATGACCAACAGCCACTTCATGAACCCGACAGGCTTGCCGAACCCTGAGCACTATTCGTCGGCTCACGACATGGCACTGCTGGCGCGGGCGATCATCCACGAAGACCCGGCGCACTACGCCATCTATTCCCAGAAGGAATTCTTCTGGAACGGCATCAAGCAGCCTAACCGCAACCTGCTGCTGTGGCGCGACAAGACCGTCGATGGCCTGAAGACCGGCCACACCGAAGAGGCCGGCTATTGCATGGTGTCTTCGGCTGTCCGCGACGGGATGCGCCTGATCGCCGTGGTGTTCGGCACCAACAGCGAAGTGGCTCGCGCCGCCGAGACACAGAAGCTGCTGACCTACGGTTTCCGCTTCTTCGAAACCCAGACCTTCTATCAGAAAGGCACCGAACTGGCCCAGGCCCAGGTGTGGAAAGGCGCCACCAACCAGGTGAAGGCCGGCCTGGCCCAGGACCTGACCATGACCTTGCCGAAAGGCCAGCTCAAGAAGCTCGCCGCCAGCATGACCATGAATCCGCAACTGACCGCGCCGATCGCCAAGGGCGACGTCATCGGCAAGGTCGAAGTCAAACTGGACGACAAAGTGGTGCACAGCGCCGACCTGATCGCGCTGGACGCGGTCGAGGAAGGTGGTATCTTCCGCCGCATGTGGGATAGCATCCGTCTATTCTTCTACGGCTTGTTCAACTGATTCGAGTGTTGACCTGCATGGCCCCGTTCCTTTGCGGCGCGGGGCCATGTTCGTTACCACGGCTTGCGAGGCCGTTACGCCATGACAGACGAAGTAAAGGCGCCAAAGATCGAATTTCCCTGCGCGGATTATCCGATCAAAGTAATCGGCGACACCGGTGTGGGTTTCAAGGACAAGATCATCGCGATCCTTGAGAAGCACGCCACCGTTGACCACAAGACCCTGGCCGAGCGCCAGAGTACCAACGGCAAGTACACGACTATCCAGTTGCATATCATTGCCACTGGCCAGGAACAGCTCTACGACATCAATAGCGAGCTGCGAGCGACCGGTTTCGTGCACATGGTGTTGTGATGCCGGGCACGCTGGGCTTTCGCGAGCTGGGCACCATGGCTTACGAGCCGGTCTGGCATGCCATGCAGCGCTTCACCAACGAACGCGGCACCACCGCTGGCGATGAAGTCTGGCTGGTCGAACACCCGTCGGTGTTCACCCAGGGGCAGGCGGGCAAGGCCGAGCACCTGTTGTTGCCGGGGGATATCCCGGTGGTGAAGGTCGACCGGGGCGGGCAGGTGACTTACCATGGCCCGGGCCAGTTGGTCGCCTATCTGTTGCTGGATGTGCGCAAGCTGGGGTTCGGCGTTCGCGAGCTGGTCACCCGCATGGAGACATGCCTGGTCGATCTGCTCGGAAGCTATGGCGTGACCGCGGCGGCCAAGCCGGATGCACCAGGCGTGTATGTCGACGGGGCGAAGATCGCCTCGTTGGGCCTGCGAATCCGCCATGGCTGTTCGTTTCACGGCCTGGCGTTGAACGTGGACATGGACCTTGAGCCGTTTCGACGGATTAATCCCTGTGGCTACGCAGGGCTGGCGATGACCCAGCTGCGCGATCACACAGGATCGATTGAATTTGCCGAGGTAAGTGCCCGGCTGCGCGCGCAGCTCGTCAAACACCTCGACTATGCTGAGCAGACGACCCTCACGGGCGGAATCGACTGATATGACTACTGATGCAGTGCAAACCATGATCCCGACGCTGGACGTCACCGAACGTCCGGCCCCGCGTGCCAAGGTAGAGGCCGGCGTCAAGCTGCGCGGCGCCGAGAAGGTTGCACGCATTCCGGTCAAGATCATCCCGACCACAGAACTGCCAAAGAAACCCGACTGGATCCGCGTGCGCATCCCGGTTTCCCCGGAAGTCGACCGCATCAAGGCCCTGCTGCGCAAGCACAAGCTGCACAGCGTCTGCGAAGAAGCCTCCTGCCCGAACCTGGGCGAGTGCTTCTCCGGCGGCACCGCGACCTTCATGATCATGGGCGACATCTGCACCCGTCGCTGCCCGTTCTGCGACGTCGGCCACGGACGTCCGAAGCCACTGGACACCAATGAGCCGCAAAGCCTGGCCATCGCAATCGCCGACCTGAAGCTCAAGTACGTGGTCATCACCTCGGTGGACCGCGATGACCTGCGTGACGGCGGTGCCCAGCACTTTGCCGACTGCATCCGCGAAATCCGCAAGCTGTCGCCGAACGTGCAATTGGAAACCCTGGTGCCCGACTACCGTGGCCGCATGGACATTGCCCTGGAAATCACCGCCGCCGAGCCGCCGGATGTGTTCAACCACAACCTGGAAACCGTGCCACGCCTGTACAAGGCCGCGCGCCCGGGTTCGGACTACCAATGGTCGCTGACCCTGCTGCAACGCTTCAAGCAGATGATGCCGCACATTCCGACCAAGTCCGGCTTGATGCTGGGCCTGGGTGAAACCGACGAGGAAGTCATCGAGGTCATGAAGCGCATGCGCGAGCATGACATCGACATGCTGACCCTGGGCCAATACCTGCAACCGTCCCGTAGCCACTTGCCGGTGCAGCGTTTCGTGCATCCGGACACCTTCGCCTGGTTCGCCGAGGAAGGCTACAAGATGGGCTTCAAGAACGTTGCGTCCGGTCCGCTGGTACGGTCTTCGTACCATGCTGATGAGCAGGCGAAACTGGTCAAGGCTGAGCTGTTGGGTTCCTGATCGGTACTCAAACGCAACAATGACTGCCGGGCTCATCGGCGGCCTGTGGCGGTTCATTTATGGAAAAGGTGCTTCTCCTGAAAGGGAAAAGCGCCTTTTTGCTTTGTTCCGGGGCCTGTGTCTGCCTGTTGGCGAGGAAAAAGGGGAGCCATTGTCGCGCTGCCGCGTGTACAGCTTGTTTGTTCCGGCCCCCCTCTCACCTAACCGCTGCTTTCCGTAATTCATGTAGTCCTTTTCCTATTTTGCAGTTGAGCCCTCTACTCGACCCCGGCTCTCAGCGAGAATGCCTGGTCGCCCCTCCTGTAGAGAAACGCCGATGTCCGATCCAGCCTGCGAGTTATCATTTCGTCTGGAGATAGCCGGTCTGTCCGAAGCTCTTATCGTCGTGGCCTTCACGGGCCGTGAAGCCATCAGCGAACCTTTCGTTTTCGAAGTGGAACTGGTGCTCGGCGACCTGACCCTGGACTTGGCGGGATTGCTGTACCGCGACGTATGGTTGAGTTTCGGGGCGCCGGATCGGGGCATCCACGGACAGCTTCACGAGCTTGTCCACCGGCATGGCGAGGCCTGTCGTGTGCGCATCGGGCCGAAGCTGGCGTGCCTCGCCCAGCGCTTTAGCCAACGAGTGTTCAATGCTTGCTCGGTGCCGCAGATCATTCGCCAGGTGCTCAAGGGGCATGGCATCAGTGGCCGCAACCTATGCCTGGACCTGAGCGGCGAATATCCGCTGCAGGATGTGTGCACCCAATACCGAGAATCGGACCTGCACTTCCTCCAACGGGTGTGCGCCCAGGCAGGGATTCACTTCCATTTCGAACACGCTCGGGATCGGCACTGCCTGGTTTTCGCTGATACGGTGGTCGGAGTTCCCATAGCCGCCAAAGCGGTTTACGGCGATGAAGGGCGAACCGGCGCGGTGCAGGCCTTCAGGGTACAGGTTGACGCTTCGGGAGCGCCGGTGGCACAAGGTCGCAGCGATCTGATGCACTTGCGTGCCGAGCAGGTTCTGTCGCTGGCGGCACATTCATTCAAAAGACGGAACCAGCGCTGGCGATTGACCAAGGTGGAGCACCGAGGCCAATCCGGCATATACGGCAATCATTTCCGGGCCATTCCCTGGGAGTGGCCTTTCGTGGCGGACAGGGTGCCAGCCAAGCCGGTCATGGTGAGCAGGCAACGCGGATGGGTCGTGGAGGTCGATGAACCACCGCTGGCCGGACGAGTGGCGGTTCAATTCGACTGGGCCTATCAGGGGGAGGGAGCCAGCCCCAGCCATTGTTGGCTGCCATTGGCGCCCGAGTTGGCGTCGCGCGGTGCGGGGGCCATTCGCGAGGGCACCGAAGTATTGGTGAGTTTTATCGAAGGCGATCCTGATCGCCCCTTGGTCTGCGCATTCCTCGGCGCTTCTGCCGACGCCCAGACGCCACAGACGGCCCCGTCGGCCCTGTCTTCTCGGGCGTCCTCGGAGCCGTCTGGAGTCGATACTTCCTTATTGTCCGCGATCCAGGGAGGCGAGCCGCTGGTCTTGCTTTGCCTGCTGCCCGGCGGGGGGCGCTTCAGTCCTTGTGCCCAGCCAGTATGTACGTGCCGCATGTTGACGCGGCACGGCGCGGGCGCTGCTCCATGACCGTCGCAATCCTGCCTGGCCCGGCCCCGCAATGGTTGCTGCTCGATGTGCCGGACGCGCCGGAGGCTGCGCAGCGCCTGCGCGAGCAATTCAGGGAGGCGCGACGGTTCCCCCTGCTCGAAGACACCGAGTTCGACGAACTGAAGCAGCACGGCCCATTGTTGGTGGATCTACGCCAGTCGCCTGCGCTGGCTAGCCTGTGCCAATTGGACGCCCAGTCCTGGCCAGGGCTGCTATTGGTGAGCGCGACGCCCGTCGAGTCGCTGCTGGCGCATCTGCGTCGCATGTTGACCGTGACGCTTGGCCTTCACCACAAGGCTTTGTTGAACTATTACAACCCGCACACCGCCAGCTATTTCTTCGATGGTTGCGATCCTCGGGAGCTCAGCTGCTGGCTCGGGCCGATCAGCCTGTTGCGATGGTTCGGTGGTACTTGGGCTGATCGGGCGATGAGCTGCCAAGGTTGGCAACAACTCTCTAATCCCAGGCTGCCGGTGCCGGCGCTGGAGACCGAACATGGCCTCAGCGACAAGCAGCAAATCAGATTGCAGGAGTGCCTGCTGGGGCGTCACGTCTGGCAATGGTCCCGCTCCACGGGGCATGACTATTGGGTGCTCTGGGAGTATCTGCAACAGGGCCGGGCGCTGGGGTTCAGCGAGCAGGCTGTTGTCGACGGCTGGTTGTGGTTACGTCTGCAATATCCCGATGCCCGGCCAGTGCCAGGGCTGGTGGGCGGCTCGCAGCGAGAACGTCTCGACCATCTGCGTCGGCTGTGGCAGGACGATCGAGGCTGAGCCGTCACCGAGCGGCAGCGTCGAGCCAGCCATCACGCCGGTGCAAGCGCCAGGCGACGGCGCCGAGCGTCAGGCTGCGCAATACCATGAACGACAGGAAGCTGATCCACAGTCCATGGTTACCCAGTCCTTGCAGCGCCCAGGCGAATGGCAACGCCAGCAACAGCGTCAGCAGCATGCCGTTGCGCATTTCCCTAGCGCGGGTGGCGCCGATGAACAAACCATCGAGCAAATAGCTCCACACCGCAATCAACGGCAGCGCCGCGAGGTAAGGCAGGTAGTGGTAAGCGGTGTCGCGCACAACGGGGATGTTGGTTTGCATATCGATGAATAAATGCCCGGCAAGCAGAAACAGCAAGGCAAATCCGACGCTTGCGATGAGCGACCAGCCGCAGGCGACCACCAGCGAGCGGCGCAGGGCCAGGCGATCCCGGGCGCCGATGGCGTGGCCGCACAGCGCCTCGACGGCATGGGCCAGGCCGTCCAGGGCATGGGCGGTCAGCAGCAAGCCATTGAGCAGCAGGGCGTTTGCCGCCACCGTCGCATCCCCCAGGCGGGCGCCTTGCACGGTGATCAGGAAAAATACCGATTGCAGGATCAGGCTGCGGATGAAAATGTCCCGGTTCACCGCCAGCAATGGTCGCCAGCTCTGCCACAACCCCAGGGCCGCCCAGGCGATTCGTCCTGGCCAGGTGCGCAACGTGTGGCGGGCCAGGGCCAAGCCCACCAGCGCGCCCGTCCACTCGGCAATGACTGACGCCCGCGCCGAACCGGTCACGCCCCAATCCAGGCCAATGACGAACCAGAGGTTCAAGGCGATGTTCACCAGATTGGTGACCAGCAGAATCACCAATGGCGCGCGAGCATTCTGGGCGCCGAGAAACCAGCCCACCAGCGCGTAGCTGGCCAACGCCGCGGGCAAGCCGAAGAGTCGGGTGTGAAAGAAATCCCGAGTCAGTTGATCGAGTTCGGCCGACGGCTGCATAAAGTGCAACGCGACGTCGCTCAGCGGCACGCCCACCGCGCCGAGCACAATTGCCAGCCCCATCGCCAGCAGCAGTCCTTGCAGCAACACTTGCCGCAACGCCGCTCCGTCACCCCGGCCGGCTGCCTGGGCGGCGAACCCGGTGGTGCCCATGCGCAAGAAACCCATGGCCCAGGCCAATACGGTATACAGACTCGCCCCAACGGCCACCGCGCCCAACTGATGGGCGTGCGGCAAGTGGCCGATGACGGTGCTGTCGACCAGCGCTACCAGCGGCACGGATATGTTCGAGAGAATCATCGGCGCGGCCAGCGCCCATACCCGGCGATGGGTGAGGCGGTCGCGCCAGTCGGCGATCAGGTTGGACATGGTGGCTCCTGGGTGGAGCGCGATTGTAGCGGGTTATCGCAGCGTTTCATTCATATGGGCGGCAGGCTTTTGTGGCGAGGGAGCTTGCTCCCGCTCGGCGGCGCAGCCGTCGCAAGACTGGATGGCGCGGTGTTCATGGAGAACCGCGTCAGCCCGGTTTGGGACTGCTGCGCAGTCCAGCGGGAGCAAGCTCCCTCGCCACAGGGTGTTGTTTGGTCCGGCGCAAGTGGAAGTCTCAGTGAATGATCCAACTCAACAACCACAGCCCCAGTATCAGCCAGATGATGCCCATCACAATCGACGCCCGCATGAACGCGCGGATCGCTGAGTACAGCAGCATCAGGCCGAGGATCAGCGCGATGATACTGATGATCGAGGTGTCCATGCCGAGGGTGCGGGACAGGCCATCGACGAAGTTGCCGCCGGCATTGGCCAGGGTGTTGAACAGGCCGCTGAGCAGATCGACGATAAAACGGATCACCGAACCGAGCGCCTGGCCAAGCCATTCGAAAAAGCTTTCTACCTGCATGTGTGCATCCTGATGAAGGGGGATCGAAATCGAGCCTGGGCTCCTGATAGTAGGAGCGACGGCGGCTGCGATGGTTCGATTATGGGGTATTTCGCCGCTTCGTACCGAGACGCTTGCCTTCCCCCCATCATCCCCCGAAGCTATGTGCATTCAGGAGAGCCCGATGAACCTTGTTGAACTGACCGAACGCCTGCACGCCATACGTGACCGTAACGATTGGCGGCAATTTCACAGCCCTAAAAACCTCGCCATGGCCGCCAGTGTGGAAATGGCTGAGCTGGTGGAGATCTTCCAATGGTTGACCGAGGACCAGTCGCGCCAATTGCCGGCGGATAAACTGGCCCATGCCGGGCAGGAGATCGGCGATATCGTGTTGTATCTGCTGTTGCTTTGCAGCGAACTGGGGCTGGACATGGACGCCGTGGTACGCAGCAAGTTGGCCGACAGCGAGCGGCGGTTCGCCAATGAGTGACCGTCATTTCGATCAGCTCGCCACGCGCTTCGCTGAAAAAATCTACGGCGGCGCCAAGGGCGCGATTCGTCTGGCCGTGCTCCAGGCCGATCTGCTTGAAACCTTGCCAGACCGCCCGCTGCGGGTATTGGACATTGGCGCGGGGCTTGGACACATGTCGTTGTGGCTGGCCGAGCGGGGCCATCAGGTCACCCTGGCCGAGCCGGCCGAGCCCATGCTCGAAGGCGCCCGCCAGCGGTTCGCCGAGGCTGGCCAGAGCGCAACATTCATCCAGGCGCCGTGGCAGGATCTGCTCGGCCAGCTCACCGAGCCTTACGACTTGGTGCTGTGCCATGCGGTGCTCGAATGGCTGGCCGAGCCTCACGCGATCCTGCCCGTGCTGCATCAACTGACGGTGCCCGGCGGCTGGTTGTCCCTGGCCTTCTACAACCGTGACGCGCTGGTTTATCGCAACCTGCTCAAGGGGCATTTTCGAAAACTGCGCAAAAACGACATGGCCGGCGAAAAGCAGAGCCTGACGCCGCAACAACCCCTTGATCCGCGAGAATTGGCGGCGCAACTTGAAGACTTGTGGCAGGTCGAAATCCAGAGTGGCGTGCGGGTTTTTCATGACTACATGCCGGTGGAGTTCCAGGGGCGCGTAGAGCTTGCGCAGTTATTGGAAATGGAACTGGCTCACCGTCGCCATCCGGCGTTTGCCGGATTGGGGCGTTATCTGCACTGGGTCTGCCGTCCGGTGTGACTGGAGAGCGAAATGAAAGGTCGTTCAGGGTTATTGGTGTTGTGCCTGGGACTGGCAGCCTGCCAGGGCAGCAACCCGTATGTGGCGACATCCAATCCGTTGCCGCCAGCCCCGCCGGAGGCCGCCAAGGTGTTCGATCGCAGCGCTTATCCGGCGCCGCCCCGTGACTATGGGCGCTACCGCAGTTGGGCCTGGCTCAATGGTCGGCTGCCACCGGGCACGGCCTGGGCGGATTCGACTCAAGTGGCCGAGGCGGTGAGCGAAGCCCTGGACCAGCGTGGCCTGCGCCCGCTGCATGACAACCGGCCGGCGGACCTTTTCGTCAGTGCCGACCTGCGCCTGGAGACTCGCATCCGCCAGGTTCGGGAAGATTATGATTCCGGTTATTACGGCGGCTACAACCGCTACGGCCCAGGCTATGGCATGTACAACACCGTTCCGATGGTGCGCACCTACCAGGAGCAGGTCGTGGTGGTTCGGGTGGACCTGTTCGATGCCCGCAATGGCCAGCCGGTATGGAGCGCCAGTGCCGAGACGAGCCAGCGAGGCGACCAGAGCGAGCGCACCGGCGCCATTCGTGAAGCAGTGGAAAAGGCCATGTCGGCTTATCCCCCCAGTTGATTACGCAACGGAGAAAAACCATGTTTCGCCGTCTTGCCTTGTTTGCCCTTGTCCTGTTGCTTGGCGCCTGTGCTTCCAATCAGGTCAACCATGATTTCGACACCAGCCGCGATTTCGCCGCCTACCGCAGCTGGAGCTGGAAAGAGCCGGCGTTGCAGTATCGCCCCGACGACCCTCGCATCCAGAGCGACCTGACCGAGCAGCGGATCCGCCAGGCCGTCGCCGATCAACTCGACCAGCGCGGCCTGCGCCCGGCGCCTGCTGGTGCCCGGGGCGATGTGCAAGTCCAGGCCTACCTGATCGTCGAAGATCGCCAGCAGCAAGTGACGACCAATTACGGTGGCGGTTGGGGCGGTCCTTGGAATGGTTACTGGGGCGGGCCGATGTACAACGAAACCCGCAACGTCAGCTACAAGGTCGCGACGGTGCAGATCGATCTGCTCGATGGCAAGGACGGCAAGCTGGTGTGGCGCGGCAGCGATGAGCAACTGCTGAGCAATTCGCCCAACCCGGCCGATCGCAGCACCAAGGTGCGCGAGACGGTGGGGCGGATCCTGTCCAATTATCCGCCACGCTGAGGTGAAAATTCTTGTCGGGAGCGAGCAGGTTCGCTCCCGACAGAGGATTTATCGCGAAACCGCCTGTTGCTCAAGCCACCGCCGGCCGCCACGCCCCGATCATATGCTCCAGCTCCCCAACGCCTACCAATCGCAGCTTCCCGCTGGACCCGGCGGCGCTCGCCAGCAGTGTCACTTCGCTGGGAAGGCGTACCGGTTTCTTGAAGGTCACGTCGATCTCGATGTTGGCCTCGGGCAAATGGTCATCCAGCGCCGCCAAGGTCCGCGCCTTGTTCCATAGACCATGGGCAATGGCGCTAGGGAAACCGAACAGACGGGCGCTGGCGCTGCTCAGGTGGATCGGATTGTAGTCACCGGACACCTTCGCGTATTGCCGGCCAATGTCCGCCGGTGCGGTCCAGCGCGCCACTTCGGCCAACTCCTGGTCGACCTGCGGTGGGTCTTCGATCAAGGCACCATCAAGCTGGACGCCCTTGCATAACATCTGGCTTTCGGCCTCCCACAGCGGTCCCAATTGATCCTCGATACGGGTCACCAGATCGAACACCGCACCCTTGGCATGGGCTTGCAGGTTTTCGACATTGACGCTGGCCCGCACCTGACCGACCCCGCCCATGGGCCGTAGCACGCGGATGCGGTTGCTCAGGTGGATCAGCCCCAGCAGCGGGAACGGAAAGTCCCGGTCGGTCAACAATTGCATTTGCAGGGCGAACGCCAGGACGTGCGGATAAGTCGGCGGCAGCAGCCCGCTTTCAGCGAAACCGCAGACCTTGCGATACGCCGCCAGGCGTTGCTGATCGACCTGGATCATCTGGCGCAGCCCAACGTCCGGCAACGTGGTGCCGGTAATCTTGCGGCGTGTCGCGGCCTTTGCGTACAGCCCGGACATAGACGGCGCGGCGTTTATTTCATGCCATTGGATCGTCATGGTCATGCCCCCAACAGGCTTTGTCCGCAGACTCGCAGCGCCTGTCCGGTGACGGCGCCGGTTCCCGGTTGGGCGAGCCAGGCCACGGCTTCGGCGACATCCTGGGGCAAGCCGCCCTGGCCCAGCGAGCTCATGCGCCGCCCGGCTTCGCGCAGGCCAAAGGGAATATCGGCAGTCATGCGTGTTTCAATGAAGCCTGGCGCCACCGCATTAATGCTGATCCCTCGTGCTTGCAAGGTTGGCGCCCAGGCCTGTGCCAGGCCAATCAGCCCGGCCTTGCTTGCGGCGTAATTGGTCTGGCCGCGATTGCCGGCGATGCCACTGATGGACGCCAGCAAAATCACCCGGCCGTTATCGCGCAGGGTGCCATTGTCGAGCAGGGCTTTGGTGAGCACTTGCGGTGCGTTGAGGTTGACCGCCAGTACTGCATCCCAGAATTCCGGGGTCATGTTGGCCAGGGTCTTGTCGCGAGTGATGCCAGCGTTGTGTACTACGATATCGACGCCGTCGGGCAAATGTCCGATCAACTGCGTGGCTGCGTCTTCGGCACAGATGTCCAGCGTCACGCTGCGCCCGCTCAGGCGCGCAGCCAACGCCTCGAGATCGGCCTTGGCTTGCGGAACGTCCAGCAGGATCACGTCGGCGCCATCACGGGCGAGGGTTTCGGCAATCGACGCACCAATGCCGCGCGCCGCGCCGGTAACCAGCGCCTTGAGCCCCGTTAGCGGTCGGGTCCAGTCCTGGACCTGGGTCTCACAGGCCTTGAGGCGGATGACCTGGCCGGAAACGTAGGCGCTTTTCGGCGACAGGAAGAACCGCAGGGCGCCTTCCAGCTGCACTTCGGCACCGTCGCCGACGTACAGCAATTGCAGCGTCCCGCCGTTGCGCAGCTCCTTGGCCAGGGAGCGGCTGAAACCTTCCAAGGCCCGCTGGGCACTGGCAGCAAACGGATCGCCGAGGCTTTCCGGGGCGCGGCCGAGGATGACGACATGGGCGCTGTGGTCGAGGTTTTTCATCAGTGGCTGGAAAAACTCGCGCAGCTGCTTGAGCTGGTCAACCTGCACCAGGTGACTGGCGTCGTACACCACCGCCTTGATCTTCGGGCCGTGGCCGGGAATCCATTCGGTCGCCAGCGTCGGTTCGCCCCCGTAGATGTAAATGGCGTCAGTGAGGCGCTTGGCGAACGCGCCGACCTGTTCGGTCAATGGGCCGCCGCCCAGCAGCAAGGCGCCCTCGATTGGCCGCAAGCGCCCGGCTTGCCAACGCTCCAGGCGTACCGGCGATGGCAAGCCGAGAGCGCCAACCAGACGCAGGCCAATGGGCGAATTGGCGAAGTCTATGTAACGGTCTGACATGGAACACACTCCGGCTGATGGGGTTCCAAGTGTGGACCATGTTTGGCAATCAGTCGTTCGATCGCCTGGATAAAGCCTAAGCTCATGCCGGGGCAGGCTATTGTTGACAGTTTCGGGAACACACAGGGAGTTTTCCATGGCACAGCTACGCCGCGTCGCGATCATCGGCGGTAACCGCATTCCTTTCGCCCGTTCCAACGGGCCCTATGCCACTGCTAGCAACCAAGCAATGCTGACGGCCGCGCTCGAGGGCTTGATCGAGCGCTATAACCTGCACGGCGAGCACATCGGCGAAATGGCAGCGGGGGCGGTGCTGAAATTTTCCCGGGACATGAATCTGACCCGCGAATGCGTGCTCGGCTCAAGACTGTCGCCGAGCACTCCAGCCTACGATGTGCAGCAGGCTTGCGGTACGGGTCTGGAAACGGTGCTGCTGGTGGCCAATAAAATCGCCCTGGGCCAGATAGACAGCGCCATCGCCGGCGGCGTGGACACCACCTCCGACGCACCGATCGGCGTCAATGAAGGGCTGCGCAGGATTCTGCTGCAAGCCAACCGCTCCAAGACCACCGCCGACAAGATCAAGGCGTTCTTGCAATTGCGCCCCCAGCATCTGGTTCCCGACCTGCCGCGCATCAACGAACCGCGCACGGGCCTGAACATGGGGCAGCACTGCGAATTGATGGCACAGACCTGGCAGATTCCCCGTGAAGAACAGGACCAGCTGGCGTTGGAAAGTCATCAGAAAATGGCCGCTTCTTATGCTGAAGGCTGGCACAACGATTTGATGACACCTTTTCTCGGCCTGACCCGCGACAACAACCTGCGTCCGGACCTGACCCTGGAGAAGCTCGCCTCGTTGAAACCGGCTTTCGAAAAAAGCGCCAAGGGCACATTGACGGCGGGCAACGCCACGCCGCTGACCGATGGTGCCTCGCTGGTATTGTTGGGCAGTGAGGAATGGGCCAAGGCCCGTGGGCTGCCGATCCTGGCGTACCTGCGCGATGGCGAAACGGCGGCGGTGGATTTCGTCAATGGCGCCGAAGGGCTGCTGATGGCGCCGGTGTATGCCGTGCCACGGCTATTGGCACGCAACGGCCTGACGTTGCAGGACTTCGATTACTACGAGATCCACGAGGCATTCGCTGCCCAGGTGTTGTGCACGTTGAAAGCCTGGGAGGACGCGGATTATTGCAAAACCCGCCTGGGCCTCGATGCGCCGCTGGGTGCCATCGACCGCAGCCGGTTGAACGTGAAAGGCAGCTCACTGGCCGCCGGTCACCCGTTTGCCGCCACCGGCGGACGGATCGTCGCCAACCTGGCCAAATTGCTGGACGCGGCGGGGAAGGGCCGGGGGCTGATATCCATCTGCGCGGCCGCCGGCCAAGGTGTGACAGCGATTATCGAGCGTTGACGATGGCTTCGCGCGGCTGAGTCGCTTGCGCTCGCCTGCGGCTGGCGTAGCGTTCGGCGAGGATCGAGCAAACGATCAATTGCAGCGGGTGATAGATCATGATCGGCAACAGAATCAGCCCAAGCCCGGGGTTGTTGCCGAAGATCAGCGCCGCCATCGGCACGCCAGCCGCGAGGGATTTCTTGCTGGCACAAAACACCGCGGCGATTTCATCGGCGTTACTGAACCGCAGGGCGCGAGCGGTGCGGGTGGTCATCCACAGAATGACCGCCAGCAACACGGCGCTGCCCAGTGCCGCGCTAAGCAGCACGCTATTGCCTTGTTGCTGCCAGATCCCCGACACCATCGAATTACAGAACGCCGCGTAGACCAGCAGCAGGATGACTAGCTTGTCGATGACGCTGGTGTAGCGTTTGTAGCGGGCGAAAAAACCGCCCAGCCAGCGCCGCAGGAACTGCCCGAGCACCAGCGGCAGCAGCAACATCAGGCAAAGATCGAGCAGTGTCGAACCCAGGTCGATGCCACCGGCACCGCTGCCGACCACTAGACTGACCAACAGTGGTGTCAGGAAAATCCCCAGCACACTGGACAGGCTGGCGTTGAGAATCGCCGCCGGCACGTTGCCGCCCGCGCTGCCGGTCAGGGCTACCGATGAAGAAATGGTTGATGGCAGGGTGCATAGATAGAAGAAGCCCAGCATCAACAGCGCCGGCACGTGGTTGCGCAACAGCCAGTTGCTGAGCAACCAGATCAGCGGAAACACGACAAACGTGAAGCCTTGCACCATCAGGTGCAGGCGGATGTTCTTCAAGCCATGCCGGATCTGTTCGCCGGACAGATTGACCCCATGGAGGAAAAACACCACGAAGATGCCGATGTTGACTACCCATTCAGCATGCATGGCACCGCCAGTGGCGCCGAAGCGGGGGAAAAAGTAAGCCAGCAGCGTGGCGAGCAACATGCCGCAGAGGAACCAGTCGGTCACCACCCGTTTGAGATGTTGAAGGATGTGCATAGGCCACCGCGCGTTGAAAGAGAAGTCGACTTAGCCTAACGTCGCCTTACACAGTCGTCTTGCGACATAAGGCCAATCAATGCCGACTAACGGACACCAACAGCTCGAACGGCGTATTCCCGACCTGACGGAACTGCCCAGGCCGCTTTATGCCCGGGTCGAAAGCTTGAACGCCGGATCATGGACGCCGGTTCACCGCCACGACTGGGTGCAATTTTCCTATGCGATCAGCGGCGTGCTCGGCGTCCATACCGCCGAGGGGAGTTTCTTTGCACCGCCGCAGTGGGGGATCTGGATTCCGGCGGATCTGGAGCATCATGTCGTGTCTTCCATGCGGGCGGAAATGCGCAGTCTGTATGTCCATCGCCAAGCGTGCCCGTGGGCCGAGGACCGCTGTCGGGTGCTGGAAGTCACGCCGCTGGCGCGGGAGCTGATCAAGGTGTTCTGTCAGTTTCCCGCCACGTACCCCGAGGGCGATACCGAGCAAGCACGCCTGGTCCAGGTACTGCTGGATCAACTGGCAGCACTGCCGGAAGTGGGCTTTTCCCTGCCATTGCCCCGTCACGCTCGTTTGCTGGACCTGTGCAATGAATTGATCGAACAGCCTGAAGGCAGCGTGACTCTGCAAGCCTGGGCGGAACGCCTGGGCACGTCGGAAAAGACTTTGATGCGTTTGTTTCAGCGTGAAACCGGTCTGAGTTTCCGCGCCTGGCGCCAGCGCATGCGATTGTTGTCTTCCCTGCAATCCCTGGAAAAAGGCGACAGCGTGACCAGCGCGGCGTTGTCCTGTGGGTATGATTCGACCTCTGCTTTCATTGCGGCATTCAAGGGATTGTTCGGTTTTACACCGGGCGAACTGTTCAAGCATTGATCGATTGTCAGCTCTTGTCGCAAATGCCTGCGTATTCATTTAGCAGCGCCGCACCCGGTCTCGGCTATGATTTGGCTCGGTTGACCCGGGCCGGCACAGTGTGTGCATCCAAGGTTCATAGGTCGGCCCCCCTCCCCGTGAGGGGAGGATTGCCGTATAACGACCTGTCATTCGCGTGTTTGGTAATAAAGGACCCAGAATAAAAGCTGATGAAGACTCCAAAACGCATTGAACCCCTGATCGAGGACGGTCTGGTCGACGAGGTGCTGCGCCCACTCATGAGTGGTAAAGAAGCAGCTGTTTATGTGGTGCGCTGCGGCAACGAGCTACGTTGCGCCAAGGTCTACAAGGAGGCGAACAAGCGAAGTTTTCGCCAGGCGGCCGAATATCAGGAAGGTCGCAAGGTCCGCAACAGCCGTCAGGCCCGCGCCATGGCGAAAGGGTCGAAGTTTGGGCGCAAGGAAACCGAGGACGCTTGGCAGAATGCCGAAGTGGCCGCGCTGTTCCGGTTGGCCAGCGCTGGCGTGCGAGTCCCCAAGCCGTACGACTTCCTGGAGGGCGTGCTGCTGATGGAACTCGTGGCCGACGAGTACGGCGATGCCGCGCCGCGCCTGAACGATGTGGTGCTGGAGCCGGACCAGGCCCGTGAATACCATGCATTCCTGATCTCCCAGATCGTGCTGATGCTGTGTACCGGCCTGGTGCACGGCGACCTGTCGGAGTTCAACGTGCTGCTTACGCCGACCGGCCCGGTCATCATCGACTTGCCGCAAGCGGTGGATGCTGCGGGCAACAACCACGCCTTCAGCATGCTGGAACGGGATGTTGGCAACATGGCGTCCTACTTTGGCCGGTTCGCTCCGGAGCTGAAACGCACCAGGTACGCCAAGGAAATGTGGGCGCTGTATGAGGCCGGCACCCTGCACCCGGCCAGTGTGTTGACCGGTGAGTTCGACGAGCCGGAAGAGCTGGCGGATGTCGGTGGGATCATGCGCGAGATCGAAGCCGCGCGCCTCGACGAGGAACGTCGCCAGGCCGTACGCGCGGCCGACGATGCGCCGCCCGGCAAGACCGAAGAACCGCCTCCGCCTTGGATGCAGTGATCGGTTGATCATGAAACCCGGCCCAGGCCGCAATGCGGTTCATTTAAGAAAAATGCCGACCCGTGGCGAGGGAGCTTGCTCCCGCTCGGCTGCGAAGCAGTCGTAAACCGACGGATGCGGTGTGTCTGATGTTCCGCATTTGGCAGGTTTTAGGGCCGCTTCGCGGCCCAGCGGGAGCAAGCTCCCTCGCCACGGGTTTGTCGATTGCCTTAAGTGAACAGCATTGGGCCCAGGCCGGGTTTTTTGTAAGGGCAACGCCTGCGCTCAGCGGTTGGTTTCCAGTGCTCAGGCTCGCGCTGTTTCCGTGCAGCATCCAGATGCCAGTTCCTTGAGGATCGGGCAGTCCGGGCGATGGTCGCCGTGGCAATGTTCCACCAGGTCCTGAAGGGTGTCGCGCAGTTCGGCCAGTTCGCGGATTTTCTGGTTCAACTCGTCGATATGCTGCCGCGCCAGCGTCTTGACGTCGGCGCTGGCGCGTTGGCGGTCTTGCCACAGGGTCAGCAATTTGCCGACCTCCTCCAGGGAAAATCCCAAGTCCCGGGAACGCTTGATGAAGGCCAGCGTGTGCAGGTCTTCCTTGCCATAGATCCGATAACCGCTGTCCGTGCGATGGGCTGGCTTGAGCAGGCCGATGGATTCGTAATACCGGATCATTTTCGCGCTCAGTCCGCTCTGGCGGGCCGCTTGGCCGATGTTCATCGCTTGTCCTCCAAGTGCTTGGGCGTCCAGAACTTCAACAGTAATGCATTGCTCACCACGCTTACGCTCGACAGTGCCATGGCTGCGCCGGCCAGCACCGGGTTGAGCAGGCCGAACGCCGCCAACGGGATGCCGATCAGGTTATAGACGAAGGCCCAGAACAGGTTCTGGCGGATCTTGGCGTAGGTCTTGCGGCTGATGTCCAACGCCGCCGGTACCAGGCGCGGATCGCCGCGCATCAGGGTGATGCCTGCGGCGTGCATCGCTACGTCGGTGCCGCCGCCCATGGCGATGCCGATGTCTGCGGCAGCCAGTGCCGGAGCGTCGTTGATACCGTCACCGACCATCGCCACCACCGAATGGCTTTTCAATTGCTCGACGATGGCGGATTTATCGGCTGGCAATACTTCGGCGTGGACGCTGGTGATGCCCAGCGCCCGGGCGACGACCCGGGCGCTGCCGCGGTTATCGCCCGTGAGCAAGTGGCTGGCGATATGTCGCTGGTTCAAGGCTTCAACCGCAGCGAGAGCCCCCGGCTTGAGTGTGTCGCCAAAGGCAAACAGGCCCAAGACCCGAGGTGCCGTGCCTTGTTCGATCAGCCAGGACAGCGTCCGGCCTTCGCTTTCCCAAGCCTGCGCCGACTCGCCCAGCGAACCGGGGCTCAGCGCGAGTTCGTCCAGCAGACGTCGATTGCCCAGGGCCAGGCGGCGCCCATCGAGGCTGCCGGCAATACCGCGTCCGGTCAGGGATTGGCTATCGCTGACATCCGGTACGTTCAAGCCCCGCTCGGCACAGGCGTCCAACACCGCTTTGGCCAGCGGATGTTCGCTGCCCCGCTGCAGGGCGCCAGCCAACCTCAGCAGCGTGTCCCGGTCGCCGTCGAGCGCACTCAAGTGAGCGATGCGCGGCGTGCCGGACGTCAAGGTCCCGGTCTTGTCGAACACGACGGTGTTGACTGCGTGGGCGCGCTCCAGCGCCTCGGCATCCTTGATCAGAATCCCGTGACGCGCGGCGACGCCAGTGCCGGCCATGATCGCCGTCGGCGTCGCCAGGCCCAGGGCGCACGGACAAGCGATCACCAGCACGGCAACGGCATTGATCAACGCCGTCTCCAGCGGGGCACCGTACAGCCACCAGCCGAGCAACGTGGCGAGCGCCAGCACCAGTACGACCGGGACGAATACCTGGCTGACTTTGTCCACCAGCTTTTGAATGGGCGCCTTGGCTGCCTGGGCGTCTTCCACCAGGCGGATGATGCGTGCCAGCACGGTCTCGGCGCCCAGCGCCAGCGTACGGACCAGCAGTCGACCTTCGCCATTGATGGCGCCGCCGGTGACTTTGTCGCCGGGTTGCTTGGGCACCGGCAGGCTTTCGCCGCTGATCAGCGCTTCGTCGGCGTGGCTCTGGCCTTCCAGCACTTCGCCGTCCACCGGAAAGCGTTCGCCGGGCTTGACCAGCACCTGATCATTCAAACGCAGGGCGCTGATGGCGACGTCGCGTTCCTCTCCGTCAATGACTTGGATCGCCCGTTCCGGTCGCAAGGCTTCAAGGGCGCGGATGGCGCTGGCGGTCTGCCGCTTGGCGCGGCTTTCCAGGTATTTGCCCAGCAACACCAAGGCAATCACCACCGCCGACGCCTCGAAGTACAAGTGCGGCATGTTGCCCGGCCGGGCCATCGCCCATTCATAAAGGCTCAGGCCATAGCCAGCGCTGGTCCCCAACGCTACCAGCAGGTCCATGTTTCCCGCGCCGGCGCGGACGGCTTTGAACGCTGCAAGGTAAAAACGCGCACCGAAGATGAATTGCACCGGCGTCGCCAAGGCGAACTGCGCCCAGGCCGGCAGCATCCAGTGCACGCCAAGCGGCTCCAGCAACATCGGCAATACCAGCGGGATGGACAGCACAATCGCCAGGACCAAGGCCAAGCGCTCACGCTTCAGGTGGTCGGTTTGTGCGTTGCGAGGACGCTGCTCCGTTTGCCAGACGCTGGCGTCGTAACCGGCGCGCTTGACCGCATCGATCAGGCTTTGCGGATTGACCTGCCCGAGCAATTCGAGGTGCGCGCGCTCATTTGCCAGGTTGACGTTGGCTCGGTTGACACCGGCGACTTTAGCCAACGCCCGTTCGACGCGGCCGACGCAGGAAGCGCAGGTCATGCCTTCGATGCTCAACTCCAGGGTTTGGACCGGAACGCTATAGCCTGCCTGCTCAACCGCCTGCATCAAGGCCAGCAGGCTTTCCCTGGGTGCCTGGATCCGCGCCTGTTCCGTTGCCAGGTTGACGCTGACGGCGCTAGCGCCGGCGACTTTGCTCAAGGCACGTTCGACCCGGCCGGCACAACTGGCGCAGGTCATGCCGGAGATCGGCAGATCGAAGGTGGTGGATTCGGGCATGGGGCAGGTTCCCTGTAGTGGATGACCACAGGATCAACCTTGCCATGCTGGCAAGGTCAAGCGCCAGTTTCAACGGGTGACCGGAAACCTGGGGCGTGGCAAACCCGCGCCCTTCGCTTATGACGGGTCAGTAACCGAGCCCAGCCTGCTTGAGGTACATGCCTTGATCATTCATGGCGATGCGGAACTTCAAGATGTCACCGGCCCTGAGCGTGATGTTCTGCGATCCCGGCGCGAGCATGCCCGGGTTACAACCCGGCGCCTGTCCCGGCAGCAATTTCAGGCGCAAGGAAAACTGTCCCGGTGGCAGGTTGAACGAGGTGCTTTGCTCCTGGAACAGCCTGGCCGAGAGCTGATCCTGGATGTAGATGCCGATTTCGCAATTGGTGGACACCTCCAGGCGCTCGCGAGAAATGATCAACACGCCGTAATCCTCGCCGGCGGCCGATGCCTGGGGCGCCACCGCTGAAAAAACGAGCATGCAAAACAGACTGAACGCTGACCAGCGCATGGCTGAACCTCCGGTGTTAAATCCTTGATAGGTGCAGCTTGGCCGAGCGCGACGCGGATTGCCAGCCCGGCAGTTTTCGCCAGAACTTGACCTTGCCATGATGGCAAGCTTGAAACTGCGGGCAACCTCAAGCCAAGGAGTCATTTTCATGCAAATCTTCAACGTTCAGGGCATGTCCTGCGGTCATTGTGTCAAGGCCATTACCCAGGCTCTTCAAGCCAGAGACGCGCAAGCCCAAGTAAGGATCGATCTGGGCGCCAGGACCGTTGAGGTCGAAAGCAAGTTGTCGCCCAAAGCCGTGGTCGAGGTAATCCAAGAAGAAGGATATGAAGTCAGTCCTACTTGAAACATTTTAATCGTTAGCGACCTATCGGAATGTTCAAGAGCGTCGAGCCCGGCTAGACTGTCGGGCTGCCGACTGACGCCTGAGCTGGACGCCTCATGAACCTTCGTACCATTCTGATTCTTGGCGCCTTGAGCGCTTTCGGTCCCTTGGCGATCGATTTCTATCTGCCGGCCTTTCCGGCGATGGCCATTGCCTTCGGAACCGACGAAAACCATATCCAACTGACCCTGGCGGCCTATTTTCTCGGACTGTCCCTCGGGCAACTGGCCTATGGGCCGGTGGCGGATCGCTTCGGGCGGCGTGTTCCTTTGCTCATCGGCGTCGGCTTGTTTACCGTGGCTTCCCTGGCCTGCGCTTATGCGCCGAGCCTTGAATGGCTGATTGGCGCGCGCTTCATCCAGGCTTTGGGCGGATGTGCGGGGATGGTGATTTCGCGGGCGGTGGTCAGCGACAAATGCGATGCGGTGGGCTCGGCCAAGGTGTTTTCGCAGCTGATGCTGGTGATGGGCCTGGCGCCGATCCTCGCGCCAATGCTCGGCGGCTTGCTGGTGAACTTGCACGGCTGGCAATCGATTTTCATCTGCCTGACAGTGTTCAGTGCGCTCGCGGCAACGGCGGTCGCCTTGTGGTTGCCTGAAAGCTTGCCGGACCATGTACCTCGCCAACCGTTGTCCGGTGCGTTGCGTCAATATGGCCGGCTGCTGAAAGACTCGGTTTACCTGGGACATGCCCTGACGGGTGGTATTGCGATTGCCGGGATGTTTGCCTACATCGCCGGTTCGCCGTTCGTTTTCATCAAGCTCTATGGCGTGCCGGCAGAACATTTCGGCTGGCTGTTCGGCACCAACGCGGCGGGCTTCATTTTGGTTGCGCAGGTCAACGCGCGGTTGTTGTCCAAGCGCGGCCCAGCATTCCTGCTGACCCGCGCGGTATGGGTCTACTTGCTCGCCGGGCTCAGCCTGTTGGCTGTCAGCGCCATGCAACCGGAGCAATTGTGGCCGCTATTGATTCCGTTGTTCATCTGCATCGCCAGCCTGGGTTGCATCATTCCAAATGCCTCGGCGTGCGCCATGAACGGACAGGGCGCCCGGGCTGGGAGTGCTTCGGCAATGCTCGGATGCTTGCAGTTTTCGGTGGCTGCCGGGGCTGCTGCCCTGGTGGCGGCGCTGCATGATGGCACCGCCGTGCCGATGGCGATCGTCATCAGCCTCTGCGGATTATTGGTGGTGGGCGCGGCAATGCTGACCCGCCGTCTGCAGGATGCCCAGGCACTCGCTCAGGCGGGCCAGCCGGATTGATTCAACCGGCTGCGCGCTGCTGATACTCGGGAAAATGATGTGGCGCATGAATGCGCGCTTGCAGGGTATTGGCGAAAGCCTGGGCTTCGGCCTCGGTGCGAAAGGTCACGACATGCTGGTCAAGGCGCACTTGCCATTGGGATTTTGCCACTTCTTTTATCAGGATCTTCATTGCTGACCTCCTCGTGTAAAAGACTGCGTTGCAAAGGCCTCGAGTGTAGACCGGAATGCGGGCGCAGTTGTGACGACGATCAATTGTCGGACTGACGGTGCAGGTTTTCAATACGGGGATCGACAAGCCAGATATCTGGCTTGCCAATCCCAGCAATCAGAACCCCTCTAGCACAATCTTGCCCTTGGCCTTCCCGCTCTCGAGCAATGCATGAGCCCGGCGCAGGTTTTCGGCATTGATGGTGCCAAAATGCTCGCCGACGGTGGTCTTCAGCGTGCCGGCGTCGATCAGCCCGGCGACGCGATTGAGCAGGTTGTGTTGTTCAAGCATGTCGGCGGTCTCGAACAGTGAACGGGTGTACATGAATTCCCAATGCAACGACAGGCTCTTGCGCTTGAGCTTGGTCACGTCAAGCGACTTGGGATCGTCGATCAGCGCCAGTTTGCCTTGGGGTGCCAGGGCTTCGACCAACTGGTCCAGATGCTGGTCGGTCTGCGTCAGGCTGGCGACATGAGTCACATGGCCCTGGCCTGCTTTCTTGAGGACCTCGGCCAACGGCTGGCTGTGGTCAACCACCAGGTCGGCGCCCAGGCCTCGTACCCATTCCTCTGTCTGTGGCCGTGAAGCGGTACCGATGACTTTCAGGCCGGTGAGCTGGCTGGCCAATTGCGTCAGGATCGATCCCACGCCTCCCGCGGCACCGACAATCAACAGGCTCTGGCCCCGGTCGTGCTGGCCTTCGTTGATTTGCAATCGATCGAACAGCAGTTCCCAGGCGGTAATGGACGTCAGCGGCAACGCGGCGGCTTCAGCAAAGCCGAGGGTCTTCGGCATATGACCGACAATGCGCTCATCCACCACGTGTAATTCGCTGTTGCCACCGGCGCGGGCAATGGAGCCCGCGTAGAACACTTTGTCACCCGCCTTGAATAGCGTGACATCGTTGCCAACCGCCTTGACCACGCCCGCCACATCCCAGCCCAGCACCTTGGCCGCGCCGTCCTCGGGCTGTACGTTTTGGCGGACCTTGGTATCGACGGGGTTGACTGAGATGGCTTTGACTTCCACCAGCAAGTCCCTGGGGCCGGCGACGGGGGTAGGCAGCTCGATGTCCTGCAGCGATTGCGAATCGCTGATGGGCAGGGATTGGTAGTACGCGATGGCTTTCATGAAGCGGCTCCGTGGGTGGGTACGTTGGCGCCCATGGTTGGCCATTTGGAATCGAGATAAAAGTGGCTAAACCAACAGGGTCTTTCAGCGATTTTTTGATAATGACCATTAGTCGCGGACAAATAGAGACTTTTCCCTCACCAACAATCGCCTCCAAAGGTTTCCGGAGGACAGGCAATCTTGAACCACGCGCTTATACTAGCGGCCGCCTGTATTGGCGCGGCAACGAGGATGGCGGCAACCCGGTCTGGATCCCCGCTGCCTCGCCGGCACAAGGCGACGCCCGGATGGGCATGCCGGCCATCCAGGCGGTCAGCCGCTTTGGGCGGCACCTTCTTACGGGTCAATATGCCCCAAAGCAGTAGACGAATGATTCAACAGGGAGTGAATACATGGAACATGCACCTTGCATCAGCCAGATTGCCACGCTACTGGCCGACCCGAAGCGCAGCGCAATGATGTGGGCGTTAATGGATGGTACCGCCCGACAAGCCGACGAATTGGCTTTGCTGGCTGGGCTTTCGCCATCCTCGGCCAACGCCCATCTGGGACGTCTTTTCACCGGGGGCCTGTTGAAAGTTGAGGTTCGCGGACGCAAGCGCTTCTTTCGCCTGGCGGCGCCCGAGATTGGCGCAGCCGTCGAGGCGCTGGCGAGCGCAACCCTCGCCAGCACGCCGCGACAGGTTCCGGACGTCTTCAAGCGCGGCCTGCTGGCCACCCAGGCGTCGACGGCTCCCGCTTCGTTGATGCGCGCCAGGCTTTGCGATGACCATCTGGGGGGCACGCTGGCGGCGGATCTGTATCAGCAGCTATTGGATGCCGGGTGGCTTGAGCAATGTGAGCAGCGGGTGATAGTGACCCACAAAGGTGCTAATCAGTTGGCCGGGCGCGGCCTGTTCATCCAGGCACTGGCCCATCGCAATGCCCGAGTTGCATGCGCCTGCCCCGATTGGAGCGAGCGGCGTCCGCACTTGGGGGGCGCGCTGGGGGCGGCGTTGCTGCAATTGTTCATGCAATCCGGCTGGCTAAGCCTGCCCAATGACTCAAGGGCCTTGCAGGTAACAGCGCTTGGTCAACAGGAAATCCATCGTTTCGCCAGGCAGGAGTCTCTGGAAATGGCGCTCTAGGGCGGTAGACAGGTCGCAATCAGCAATAGCTGCCTGCGAGGTTCGCGCACACTCGGTCCGGGGATCTATCGGATTGGGGAGCGCAACATGAACACTCACGCCTACAGTGCAGCGGAAAGACTGGAACGGTTGCCCATCAGCGGCTACCACCGGGTCATTTTCATCATCATCGCCTTGGCTTTTTTCTTCGACTCGATGGACCTGGCAATGATGACGTTCCTGCTGGGCTCGATCAAAACCGAGTTCGGCCTGAGCTCCGCCCAGGCTGGGTTGCTTGCCAGCTCCAGCTTCTTCGGCATGGTGGTGGGGGCTTCATTGTCGGGCATGTTGGCCGATCGTTTTGGCCGCAAACCGGTGTTCCAATGGAGCATCGTGCTGTGGGGGCTTGCCAGTTACCTGTGCTCCACCGCTCAGGACGTCGAGACCTTGACGCTGTTCCGGGTCCTGCTGGGGGTCGGCATGGGCATGGAATTCCCGATTGCCCAATCGATGCTCTCGGAGCTGATTCCTGCGAAGCGCCGAGGGCGTTACATCGCCCTGATGGACGGCTTTTGGCCGCTGGGCTTCGTGGCGGCCGGGGTGCTGTCTTATTTTCTGCTCCCTGTGATTGGCTGGCGGGACATCTTTCTGGTACTGGCGGTGCCGGCGGTGTTCGTCCTGGCAATTCGTTTTTTCATCCCGGAATCGCCGCGTTGGCTTGAACAGGCCGGTCGAGGTGACGAGGCGGATGCCGTGCTCAAGCGGATCGAAGAGAAGGTCCGGGCTTCGCTGGGAGGACGCGACTTGCCTGAGCCGATTCGCCTGCCAAGACTGGCTACGGTTCCCGGCAATTTTTTCTCGGCCCTGACGCAGATCTGGTCACCGCTGTACCGCCAGCGCACGATGATGATCTGGAGTGTCTGGTTCTTTGCCTTGCTCGGTTTCTATGGCCTGACGTCCTGGCTCAGCGCGTTGTTGCAGCAGTCGGGCTTCGCCGTGACCCAATCGGTGTATTACACCGTGCTGATTTCCCTCGGCGGGATTCCCGGTTTCCTGATGGCGGCATGGCTGGTGGAACGTTGGGGACGCAAGCCGGTGTGCGTTATCACGCTGCTGGGAGGCGGGGCGATGGCGTTTCTTTACGGCCAGAGCGCGGTATTCGGCGGCAACATCGGCCTGCTGATCGGTACCGGTCTGCTGATGCAATTTTTCCTGTTCGGCATGTGGGCGGTGCTCTACACCTATACGCCGGAGCTGTATCCCACCTCAGCCCGAGCCACTGGCTCGGGCTTCGCCTCTGCGGTCGGGCGCATCGGTTCGTTGCTCGGGCCCATGGTGACCGGACTGGTATTTCCTATCACCGGCCAGGGCGGCGTGTTCGCCCTCGGCGCACTGTGCTTTGCCGTGGCGGCGGGCGTGGTCTGGTTGTTTGGCATGGAGACGCGAGGCAAGACGCTGGAGGAGTTGAGCGAGGGGGGACGATGATTCCCTCGCCACAGGTGTTCCAGTAACCCAACGGCACATGACTTAAGACTTCACCAAGCGTGCATCCAGGCTGTTCTGCGCGAGCCGTTTGGCCTGGTCCTGGGTCATGCCCAAATGGGTATGCAGCGCGTGGAAGTTTTCGGTGACGTAGCCGCCGAAGTACGCCGGGTCATCGGAGTTCACCGTGACCTTCACGCCGCGCTCGAGCATGTCGAGGATATTGTGCTGCGACATGTCGTCGAACACGCACAGCTTGGTATTGGACAACGGGCACACCGTCAACGGGATCTGTTCGTCGATGATCCGCTGCATCAGCCGCTCGTCTTCAATCGCCCGGACACCATGGTCGATGCGCTGGATCTTCAGCAGGTCCAGCGCCTCCCAGATGTACTCGGGTGGGCCTTCCTCGCCTGCGTGGGCGACGGTCAGGAAGCCCTCATGGCGAGCACGGTCGAATACCCGCTGGAACTTGCTTGGCGGATGACCCATCTCCGAACTGTCCAGGCCCACGGCCACGAACGCATCGCGAAACGGCAGGGCTTGGTCGAGGGTTTTTTCGGCCTGTTCTTCGCTCAGGTGGCGCAGGAAACTCAGGATCAAGCCGCTGGTGATCCCCAGCTGTTGCTCGCCATCCTTGAGCGCGGCGGCGATGCCATTGAGCACCACTTCGAATGGAATGCCTCGGTCGGTGTGGGTCTGCGGATCGAAGAACGGTTCGGTGTGGATGACGTTCTGTGCCTTGCAGCGCAGCAGATAGGCCCAGGTCAGGTCGTAGAAATCCTGGGACGTGCGCAGTACGTCGGCGCCCTGGTAATACAGGTCGAGAAATTCCTGCAGGTTGTTGAAGGCATAGGCTTGGCGCAGGGTGTCCACGTCATTCCAGGGCAAGGCGATCTTGTTGCGCTCGGCCAGGGCGAACAACAGCTCGGGCTCCAGCGAGCCTTCCAGATGCAAATGCAGTTCAGCCTTGGGCAGGGCGTTAAGCCAGTCGTACATGTTTTTTTCTCATCAGCGAATCGATGGCGGGCATTCTACAGGGACGGGCGCCGATGTCGGGCAAAACCTGACCGCCTGATCCACTAAGTGTCCATGGCACGAGGCAGCTACGTCACATCTGGAGGAAACGTTCCCGGCACGTCACAGTCTAGTAGCTCATGACCCATCCATGGCGACAGGCCCACGATGCTCACGTTGATCAAGCAAGAAAAACTGTTGTTACTGGCGCTGCTTGCCGCATTCGTCGCTTATCCGTTGGAGCATTGGCTGCTGGGTAGCGGGCGGGTCGTGGCGCTGGTTGGTGGATTGGTGTTGATCGGTTTTATCGTTTCCGCCTCCATGCGTGTCGCTCACCACGCTGAACTGTTGGCGGAAAAGGTTGGCGATCCCTACGGCACCATGATCTTGACCTTGTCTGCGGTGTTGGTGGAGGTTGTGATCCTGGCGATCATGATGAGCAATGAGGCATCGCCGACGCTGGTGCGGGACACGATTTATTCAGCGGTCATGCTCGACATCAACGGTATTCTCGGGCTGGCGGCGCTGATGGGTGGGCTCAAGCACGGCGAGCAGGTTTATAACGACGATTCGGCGCGCACCTACAGCGTGATGATCCTCACGGCCATGGGTGTATCGATGGTGGTGCCGGAGTTCATTCCGCAAGAAAACTGGAAGCATTATTCGGCATTCACCATTGGCGCAATGATCGTGTTGTACGCCTTGTTCCTGCGTATGCAGGTGGGGCCCCACAGTTATTTCTTCAGCTACAGCTACCCGGAAAAACGTCGTAAGAAGGAGCCGGTAGAAAACGAGCCGAAGCCCATCAGCCTGGCGTTTTCCATCAGTGCGTTGGTGTTTGGCGTGGTGGTGATCGGTGCGCTGGCGGAGGTCATGTCCAAGGCCGTTGACCTGGGACTGGAAGGCTCGGGTGCGCCGCCAGTGGTGACGGCGATCCTGGTGGCGGCCATTTCCGCTGCACCGGAGATTCTCACCGCCTTGCGCGCGGCCCTCGCCAATCGTATGCAGTCGGTGGTCAACATCGCGCTGGGGGCGTCGCTGTCCACCGTGATCCTGACCGTGCCGGTGATGGAGGCAATGGCGCTTTACACCGGCCAGCCTTTCCAAATGGCGATGACGCCGGTGCAGACAGTGATGATCTTCATCACGCTGATCGTCAGTGCCATCAACCTCAACGATGGCGAAACCAACGCCATCGAAGGGATGACCCACTTTGTGCTCTTTGCGACCTTTATCATGTTGTCGTTGCTTGGACTTTAACGCCCGGGCGATCCGCATATGGGTGGGATCAGGAGGCTGCGATCAGCTCCCGCGCCGCTTGGCTGTGGTCGGCGATCAGTCCCTTCAGGTCCAGCCCCTCGACCTGCCCGTCGATCACTCGCCATTGCCCGGCGATCATCACTCGATCCGCCCGGTCGGCGCCGCATAGCAGCAGCGCTGAAATCGGGTCATGACTGCCGGAGAAACGCAGTTCATCCAGTTTGAAAAGCGCCAGGTCGGCCTGTTTGCCCACCGCCAATTCACCGATGTCGCTGCGCCCCAGCAGTTGCGCCGAGCCTCGGGTCGCCCAGCCGAGCACGCGCTCCGGTGTGATCGCTTGCGCGCCATAGCGCAGGCGCTGGATGTAGAGCGCCTGGCGGGTTTCGAGGATCATGTTCGAGGCATCGTTGGACGCCGAGCCGTCCACGCCCAGGCCCAGCGGTGTGCCGGCGTCGATCAGCTCAAGCGTCGGACAGATGCCCGAGGCCAGGCGCATGTTGGAGCTGGGGCAATGGCAGATGCCGGTCCCGGCGGCGCCAAGGCGGGTGATTTCGTCAGGGTTGAAATGGATGCCATGGGCCAGCCAGGTGCGCGGGCCGAGCCAGCCGACACTGTCCAGATAGTCCACGGTGCGCAGGCCGAAGCGTTGCAGGCAGAAGTCTTCTTCATCGAGGGTTTCGGCCAAATGCGTGTGCAGGCGCACATCGAGTTTTTCCGCCAGTTCGGCGCTGGCGCGCATGATCTCGGGCGTGACGGAAAACGGCGAGCAGGGCGCCAGGGCGATCTGGATTCGCGCGCCGTCACCGCGCTCATGGTATTGAGCAATCAGCCGCTGGCTGTCGTCGAGAATCACCTCGCCCTGCTGCACGGTCTGCTGCGGCGGCAGACCTCCGTCCGCTTCGCCCAGGCTCATGGAACCGCGGGTCAACGTTGCGCGCATGCCCAGTTCACGGACAGTTTCCACCTGCACGTCGATGGCGTTTTCCAGGCCTTCGGGAAACAGATAGTGGTGGTCGGCCGCCGTGGTGCAGCCCGACAACAACAGTTCAGCCAACGCCACTTTGCTTGCCAGCGCGAGTTTTGCCGGGGTCAGTCGCGCCCACACTGGGTAGAGAGTTTTCAGCCAGGGGAACAACGGTTCGCTTACCACGGACGCCCAGGCGCGAGTCAGGGTCTGGTAGAAATGATGGTGGGTGTTGATCAGTCCCGGCAGGATCACATGTTCGCGAGCGTCGAACACGCTGTCGCAAGGTTGCGCGGGACTTTGCCCGGCGCGGAGCAGTTCGACGATCACACCGTCCTGCAGGACGAGACCGCCATGGGCATCGAGGCCGTTGGCGGTGAAAATGGCGAGGGGATTTTTTAACCAGGTACGGGTCGCAGGCATGGTGGCCGGCTCCTCTGAAAGTGGGTTCAGGTTAGCCAGCTCAGTGATGCCCTGTCTGCTGATCCAGGGTCGCCGGGGGAAGGGCGAGGTTCGGAGTTTACTCAGGTTGGCGGGCACTTATCCAGTGCCCTGCCGAGCGCCTTGGTATTTACCAGGGAATCGTCTCGCCCTTGTAGTTGACGAAGTGGTGACCGCCCTTGCCGGCAAAAGCATTGACCTGATCGATCAGCCCACGGGTACTGGTCTCCACGTCCAGGTCGGCGCCTTCACCGCCCATGTCAGTTTTTACCCAGCCCGGGTGCAGCGATAGCACGGTCAGTGTCTGTTCACCCAATTGGCTGACAAAACTGTTGGTCATGGAGTTGAGCGCGGCCTTGCTTGCTTTGTACAGCGCCAGTTCTGGCGCATCGGGCATGGTCACGCTACCCAGCACCGAACTCATGAAGGCCAGCACACCGCTGCCTTCGCGGATCTGCCCGACGAAACGCTGGGCCAGGTTGATCGGCGCCACGGCGTTGGTGAAAAACAATTGGCCGACCTCGGCCAGCGTCGCGCCCCCCGGGTTTTGGTTGGCGGGGCCCTTGACGCCGGCATTGACGAACAACAAGTCAAGGGTTTGATCCTTGAGCCGCTGGCTCAAGGCTATGACGGCTTGCTGGTCATCCATGTCGAGCTTTTCGATCCGCACCGCGCCCAGCGCTTCCAAAGCCTGCGCGTTCTGCGGGTTGCGCACGGTGGCCGTCACGTTCCAGCCGTCGCTGACGAGCGTCTTCACCAGACCAAGGCCCAAGCCTCTGGAGGCGCCGATGACCAATGCGTTTTTTGCCGAATTCATGAATGCTTTCCTTGAAAGAGCAGGTTTCGGATGTAATGGACAACGTTGCCCGGGCTGTTGTTTCAGTTTGCGAGGTAATGCATGACCCGCTGGTTAAAAAGTAGGCAGACGGCTGCGAACCATGCTGTTCTTGGGGCGGCTTGAGCCATGAACGGGTTATCCACAGGTTCCTCCACAGTTATTGTGTGCAAACTGAAAACTGAGGCATAAGCCCTGTATCGCTTTCTTCTAAAGGTGATAAAGCGCTGCAAGCGTTTGTTTTCTCGTCGTATTCGGCGCGTCTGTCAATCCTTGTACGAAAAGTGAGCAAAGCTCGGAAACCCGCATGACAGAAGGGTTACAGCACGCTGCGCCCAGCTTATCCACAGGCGGGTGCACAGGGCATGTGGGCAAATCCAATCTTGTCTCGACTGTCAGGGAGCTTCCCGGCGCTCCAGTAGTATCTGTCCGCGACTCAAGTCGGCCAGTCGCGTTTGCAGGCTTTCGATGTGCGCTTCGCCTACGGCCAATTGAAGCGCCACGCCGTTGGCGGTGAAATCTTCGGTATTGACCAGGCCACCGCATTCGGCAATTCGCAGTTTCACCAAGGCCAGCTCCGCGAAACTGCACATACAGTGCAGCGCCACGCGGCTGATCAATTCAACTTTCTCGGCGTTTTGCAGGCATTTGTTGGCGCCACCGCCGTATGCGCGGGCCAAGCCGCCGGTACCCAGCTGGATTGCGCCGTACCAGCGAATGACCAGCACCACGACCTGGTCGCAGTCCTGGGCCTGGATAGCGGCCAGGATAGGGCGCCCGGCGGTGCCGCCCGGTTCGCCGTCGTCGTTGCTGCGGTACTGGTCACCCAGTTTCCAAGCCCAGCAGTTATGCGTGGCATCAGGGTCGCTGTGCTGCTCTATAAAGGCCTGGGCCTCGGCGGGGCTGGCGATGGGGGCCGCGAAGGTAATGAATCGGCTCTTGCGGATCTCTTCTCGGTATTCGCAAAAGCCGGCGAGGGTATAAGGCATGGAATCCTAGAGGTCTGGTGTCAGGCCGCAGCCTTTGAGGATGATGCGGATCAAGTTGTCGCCGGCATCGATCATGTCTTGCTTGGTCAACTTGCTGCGTCCAGTTACGCGGCAGATCTGCGTGGCGAAATCGGCGTAATGCTGGGTGCTGCCCCACAGCAGGAAGATAAGGTGCACCGGATCGACCGGATCCATTTTGCCCGCATCGATCCACGCCTGGAACACGGCTGCGCGGCCCTTGAACCAAGCGCGATAGTCCTGGTTGAAATATTCGCTCAGGCATTCGCCGCCGCTGATCACCTCCATGGCAAAGATCCTCGACGCCTGGGGATGCTGCCGGGAAAACTCCATCTTGGCGCGGATATAGCGGGTCAGCGCCTGCGCCGGATCATCCTCGGCCGTCAGAGAGTTGAACGTGCTGTCCCACAACTGAATGATGTTGCTCAGCACTGCCACGTAGAGCCCGAGCTTGTTGGTGAAATAGTAATGCAGGTTCGCCTTGGGCAATCCGGCTTTCACGGCGATGGTGTTCATGCTGGTGCCCTTGAAACCGTGCCGGGCGAACTCATCCTCGGCGGCCCTGAGGATAGTCTCCTCATTCTTTTGACGAATGCGGCCGGTAGGCTTGCCACCATGGGCGGGAACTTCAAAGGTCATGGACGTTTCCGGGCTAGGTCTGTGGGTGCGGGCAAATGCGTTCATAGCGCACCGGTGCCGATCCGACAAGTGCCGTCGCTATAAAAGCCGTGCGGTGGATATTTATCAGCGGGTTGCCGCCAGGTTTTCGAGGAAACTTTCCAGCACCAAATGAGGGCGACGACCCTTGCGCGTGACCGATGCCAGGCTCAGATCGTAGAAGCGTGCCAAGGGTTTGAGTGCTCGCAGCCGGCCTTGCTGGACCCAAAGATTGGCGTAGTGATCCGGCAGGTAACCGATATAGCGCCCGGTGAGAATCAGGAACGCCATGCCTTCGCGATCCGAGGCGCTGGCGGTGCAATTGAGTGCCTGGTAATGAGCCTGGATTTCGGTGGGCAGGCGAAAGGTCGGGGCGATGGCGTCCTGGCTGTCGAGACGCGCGTCTTCGAGCTGCTGGTCATCGACATAAAACAGCGGATGTCCCACCGCGCAGTACAGCAGCGAGCGTTCGCTGTAGAGCGGTTGATATTCGAGGCCGGAAAGCGCGCTGGCCTGGGGGACTACGCCGACGTGCAGGCGACCGTCGAGCACACCTTGCTCGACTTCGTTGGGCGCGATCATACGGATCTGGATTTGCACATCTGGCCCGCGCTCCTTCAACTGGGCCAAGGCATGAGTAATGCGCATATGGGGCAGAGTGACGAGGTTGTCCGTCAGCCCGATGGTCAATTCACCGCGCAGGTGCTGGTGAAGGCCGTTGACCTCGGTACGAAAGCTTTCCAGCGCGCTTAATAACTGCAGGGCTGATTGATAGACTTCGCGGCCTTCTTCCGTCAGGGAAAATCCAGCGCGCCCGCGCTGGCACAGGCGCAGGCCCAGGCGCTGTTCCAAATCATTCATCTGCTGGCTAATGGCTGAGCGGCCTATCCCGAGCACCGTCTCGGCGGCAGAGAATCCCCCGCATTCCACTACGCTTCGGAAAATGCGCAGCAAGCGGATGTCGAAGTCGCTGACTTGGGCCAGGGGATCGGAACGACGGACGCTCATAGTTTAGTGATCTGCTGACTGAAGGTTAGAAAAGTTGGATTTCACCGACTTTATCCCCGTGGCAATTTAGCTGCAAGAACGCTTTTGATTTCATGCCGCTTACGCCATGCGAGGTTTTTGTCGATGAACATGCCCGAACACGCTCCCGGTTCACTGGCCAGCCAGCTCAAGCTGGATGCCCACTGGATGCCTTACACGGCGAATCGCAACTTCCAACGCGACCCTCGGTTGATCGTTGCCGCCGAAGGCAGTTGGTTGACCGATGACAAGGGCCGCAAGGTCTATGATTCGCTGTCAGGCCTGTGGACGTGCGGCGCCGGACACACCCGCAAGGAAATCCAGGAAGCGGTCGCCAAGCAACTAGGTACGCTCGATTACTCGCCGGGCTTCCAATACGGGCATCCGCTGTCGTTCCAGTTGGCGGAAAAAATCACCAGCCTGACTCCGGGCAATCTTGACCATGTGTTCTTCACCGACTCCGGTTCCGAGTGCGCCGATACCGCAGTGAAGATGGTTCGCGCCTATTGGCGCCTCAAGGGACAGGCGACCAAGACCAAGATGATCGGCCGCGCCCGTGGTTATCACGGCGTGAACATCGCCGGCACCAGCCTTGGCGGCGTCAGTGGCAATCGCAAATTGTTCGGCCAGGCCATGATGGACGTCGATCATTTGCCCCACACTTTGCTCGCCAGCAATGCCTATTCGCGTGGCATGCCCAAGGAAGGCGGTATTGCGTTGGCCGATGAGTTGTTGAAGTTGATCGAACTGCACGACGCTTCCAATATCGCTGCGGTATTTGTCGAGCCGATGGCCGGGTCTGCCGGTGTCTTGGTGCCGCCGGAGGGATATCTGAAACGCCTGCGGGACATCTGCGATCAGCACAACATCCTGCTGGTGTTCGACGAGGTCATTACCGGTTTTGGTCGTACCGGCTCAATGTTTGGCGCTGATAGCTTTGGCGTGGTTCCGGACCTGATGTGTATCGCCAAGCAAGTCACCAATGGCGCGATCCCCATGGGGGCGGTGATTGCCAGCTCCGAGATCTACCAGACCTTCATGAGCCAGGCGACACCTGAATATGCCGTCGAGTTTCCCCATGGCTATACCTACTCGGCGCACCCAGTGGCGTGCGCGGCAGGCTTGGCGGCACTGGACCTGTTGCAGAAAGAAAACCTGGTGCAAAGCGTGGCCGAGGTCGCGCCACATTTCGAGAACGCCTTGCATGGTTTGAAGGGCTCGAAGAACGTCATCGATATTCGCAACTATGGCTTGGCCGGGGCGATCCAGATTGCTCCGCGCGACGGTGATGCCATCGTGCGCCCGTTCGAGGCGGGCATGGCGCTGTGGAAGGCCGGTTTCTACGTGCGTTTCGGCGGCGACACCCTGCAGTTCGGACCGACGTTCAACAGCAAACCGCATGATTTGGATCGTCTGTTCGATGCGGTCGGTGAAGTGTTGAATAAAATCGACTGATTTCTTCTTTATAGACAGGCGCCCTGTAGCGGGCGCCTGGTGAGCGAATTGTCTGGAGTCCTCATGAGCCTCATCCCGCATTTGATCAATGGCGAGCTGTCGAGCGATAGTGCGCGCACCGCCGACGTGTTCAACCCATCCACTGGCCAGGCTATCCATAAGGTGCCGCTGGCGGATCGCGCAACGGTCCAGCAGGCCATCGATGCCGCCAAGGCGGCTTTCCCCGCGTGGCGCAACACGCCGGCGGCCAAGCGTGCCCAAGTAATGTTTCGCTTCAAGCAGTTGCTGGAGCAGAACGAGTCGCGCATTGCCCAACTGATCAGCGAAGAGCATGGCAAGACCTTGGAGGACGCCGCTGGTGAACTCAAGCGCGGTATTGAAAACGTCGAGTTCGCTTGTTCGGCGCCGGAAATACTGAAGGGTGAATACAGCCGCAACGTAGGACCGAACATCGATGCCTGGTCAGACTTTCAGCCTTTGGGAGTTGTGGCGGGTATCACTCCGTTCAACTTTCCAGCGATGGTGCCACTGTGGATGTATCCGCTGGCGATCGTCTGCGGCAATTGCTTCATTCTCAAGCCGTCCGAGCGCGACCCGAGTTCCACCCTGTTGATCGCCCAGCTATTGCTGGAAGCGGGATTGCCCAAGGGTGTGCTGAGCGTAATCCATGGCGACAAGACGGCAGTGGATGCGTTGATCGAGGCGCCAGAGGTGAAGGCGCTGAGTTTTGTCGGCTCGACGCCGATTGCCGAGTACATCTATGCCGAAGGTACCCGACGCGGTAAGCGCGTCCAGGCGCTGGGCGGTGCCAAGAACCATGCGGTGCTGATGCCGGATGCAGATTTGGATAACGCCGTCAGCGCACTGATGGGCGCGGCATACGGTTCATGCGGTGAACGTTGCATGGCGATTTCGGTGGCGGTGTGTGTCGGTGACCAGGTGGCGGATGCACTGGTGGCCAAGTTGGTGCCGCAAATCAATGCGTTGAAGATTGGTGCCGGGACGTCTTGCGGGTTGGACATGGGGCCGCTTGTGACCGGTCAGCATCGCGACAAAGTCAGTAGCTATATAGAAGACGGTGTGGCAGCGGGGGCTTCGCTGGTCGTCGATGGCCGTGGCTTGAGTGTGAGCGGTTACGAAGAGGGCTTTTTCCTGGGAGGCTGCCTGTTTGATCGCGTAACGCCTGAAATGCGCATCTATAAGGAAGAGATCTTCGGGCCGGTATTGTGCGTCGTCCGGGTCAACAGCCTGGAAGAGGCGATGCAACTGATCAACGATCACGAGTATGGCAACGGCACGTGCATCTTTACCCGGGATGGTGAAGCAGCGCGGTTGTTCTGCGATGAGGTTGAAGTAGGGATGGTCGGCGTTAACGTTCCATTGCCGGTTCCTGTCGCCTATCACAGCTTTGGTGGTTGGAAGCGTTCGCTGTTCGGCGACTTGCATGCCTACGGTCCGGACGGAGTGCGTTTCTATACTCGCCGCAAGGCCATTACCCAGCGCTGGCCACAGCGCGCCAGCCACGAGGCTTCGCAGTTTGCTTTCCCTAGCTTGTAAAAGGTAGATGAGAGGCCTGCGCCCTGGGACGCAGGCCTCTGTGTTTACGGAGCTTTTTGACCGATATGACAGAATTATGAAATAAAGGGTTGACGGCAAATCCTGGGTGTCTATAATTCGCCCCACTTCCGGCGCAGTCGAAACGGAAAACTCCTTGAGTTTCAACGAGTTAAGTAGGTTTCGATGTAGGCAGGCTTCAGTTTATCGAGGCGCGGAAGGAGTGGATGGGGCGGTGTTGTTTGGCTCTGTCGACGATTCGATCCTCTCGGTCGAAAGCGGTGTAAAAGAGGTGTTGACAGCAGCGACTAACGCTGTAGAATTCGCCTCCCGCTAACG
>NZ_JABWQW010000024.1:0-99976 GCF_014268645.1 Pseudomonas sp. SWRI154 | reverse complement strand
GGATATAGCGCATAAGAAAAATGCCCGTATCTTGCGATACGGGCATTTTCTTCAACCGACCAACAGATTGCTAGGTTTTCACACAGTCTGAGAAGGCCGTTTTTTTCTATCGCGACAGACTCAACCGCCCAAATAAGCCTCGCGTACTTTCGGGTCGGTCAGCAGCGCTTCACCGGTGCCTTGCATCACCACGCGACCGTTCTCCAGCACATACGCCCGGTCGGCGATCTTCAGCGCCTGGTTGGCGTTCTGCTCCACCAGGAACACCGTCACGCCATCCTTGCGCAGCTGTTCGATGATGTCGAAGATCTGCTGGATGATGATCGGCGCCAGGCCCAGTGAGGGCTCGTCGAGCAACAGCAGCTTGGGCTTGCTCATCAGCGCGCGGCCGATGGCGAGCATTTGCTGTTCGCCACCGGACATGGTGCCGCCGCGCTGGGTAAAACGCTCTTTCAGGCGTGGGAAAAGGTGCAAGACCTTGTCCATCTGTTCCTGGAAATCGCCTTTGTCGGTGAAGAATCCGCCCATGGCGAGGTTTTCTTCCACGGTCAGCCGGGCAAACACGCGACGGCCTTCCGGCACCACGGCGATGCTCTTGCGCATGATCTGCGCCGAGTCCTGGCCCACCAATTCCTCGCCCATGTAGCGGATGCTGCCGCTGTGGGCCTGTGGCGAACCGCAAAGCGTCATCAGCAGGGTGGATTTACCGGCACCGTTGGCGCCGATCAACGTGACGATTTCGCCCTGGCGGACTTCGACGTTGACGCTGTGCAGGGCCTGGATCTTGCCGTAGAAGGTGGAAACGTTTTCGAACTGCAGCATTTACGCTTCCCCCAGGTAGGCTTTGATCACTTCAGGATTATCGCGGATCTGTTCCGGCGTGCCGTCGGCCAGGGGCGTGCCCTGGTTGATCACGACGATGTGGTCGGAAATGCTCATGACCAGCTTCATGTCGTGCTCGATCAACAGCACGGTGACGTTGTGCTCTTCGCGCAGCACACTGATCAACGCCTTCAGGTCTTCGGTTTCCTTCGGGTTCAGGCCGGCCGCCGGTTCGTCGAGCATGAGGATCCGCGGGCGGGTCATCATGCAGCGGGCGATTTCCAGGCGCCGTTGCTGACCGTAGGCCAGGGTCCCGGCGGTACGGTTGGCGAACTCGGTGAGGTTGACCTTGTCCAGCCAGTACTCGGCGTACTCCATGGCCTCGCGTTCGCTCTTGCGGAACGCCGGGGTCTTGAACAGGCCGGCAAAGAAGTTGGTGTTCAAGTGACGGTGCTGGGCGATCAACAAATTCTCGACCGCCGTCATGTCCTTGAACAGCCGCACGTTCTGGAAGGTCCGCACCACGCCCTTGCGAGCAATGTGGTGGCCGGGCAGGCCCTGGATTGGCTCGCCGTCCAACAGGATGGTGCCGCCAGTTGGCTGGTAGAAGCCGGTCAGGCAGTTGAATACGGTGGTCTTGCCCGCGCCGTTCGGCCCGATCAGCGCAACCACTTGTTTTTCCTTGACGGTCAGGGCCACGCCGTTGACCGCCAGCAAGCCGCCGAAGCGCATGCTTAGATTTTCAACCTTGAGTATCTCGCGGCTCATTTGCGCAGCTCCATGTGTGGGCGTTGCATAGGCAGCAGACCTTGAGGACGCCAGATCATCATCAGCACCATCAAGGCGCCGAACATCAACATGCGGTATTCACTGAATTCACGCATCATTTCGGGCAGCAGGATCATCACGATCGCCGCGAGGATCACGCCCAGCTGCGAGCCCATCCCGCCCAGCACCACGATGGCGAGGATGATCGCCGACTCGATGAAGGTGAAGGATTCGGGCGTCACCAGGCCTTGGCGAGCGGCGAAGAAGCTACCGGCGAAACCGGCGAACGCAGCGCCCAGGGTGAAGGCCGACAGCTTGATCACGGTCGGGTTGAGCCCCAGCGCACGGCAGGCGATTTCGTCTTCACGCAGCGCTTCCCACGCACGGCCAATCGGCATGCGCAGCAGGCGGTTGATGACGAACAGCGCGGCCAGGGCCAGCAGCAACGCCACCAGGTAGAGGAAGATCACCTTGTTGATCGAGTTGTATTGCAGGCCGAAGAACTCGTGGAAGGTCTGCAGGCCTTCGGCGGCTTTGCGCTCGAAGGTCAGGCCGAAGAACGTCGGTTTCTCGATGTTGCTGATGCCGTTCGGGCCACCGGTGATGTCGGTCAGGTTACGCAGGAACAGGCGGATGATCTCGCCGAAACCCAGGGTCACGATTGCCAGGTAGTCACCGCGTAAGCGCAGGACCGGGAAGCCCAGCAGGAAACCGAAGGTAGCGGCCATCATCCCGGCAATCGGCAGGCAGATCCAGAAGCTCAGGCCGAAGTAATGGGACAGCAGCGCGTAGCTGTAGGCGCCGACGGCATAGAAACCCACGTAGCCCAAGTCCAGAAGACCGGCCAGGCCTACGACGATGTTCAGGCCGAGGCCGAGCATCACGTAGATCAGGATCAGCGTGGCGATGTCCACCGCACCGCGCGAACCGAAGAACGGCCACACCAATGCCACGACGACCAGGCCCAGGACGATCCAGCGTTGGGTCGACGGTAGGGTCAGGAAGTTGCTGGCCTTGGCCGGGATCACCGGCACGCCGGGAGATGCCTTCCAGGCGGCGCTGATTTGCGTGCTGAACAAGACCCGCAGGAACATCAGGACGGAACACACGGCGATAGTCGCCAGGATGGCCGGGCTGGTGCCGTGCACTTCCAGGTTGATGCCGACGATGGTCAGTTTGAGACCGAGTACCGGGTAGGCCACGGCCCAGACCAGCAGGGCGCTGAAGAGCGCCGATTTGAGATGCCTAGTCATACTTTCTCAACCTCCGGACGGCCCAGGATGCCGGTCGGCCGGAATAACAGAACCAGAACCAACAAGCCGAACGCCACGACGTCCTTGTACTGGTCGCCGAAGATGTCGGCGCCAAAGGCTTCCGCTACGCCCAGCACCAGCCCGCCGAGCATTGCGCCGGGGATGCTGCCGATACCGCCCAGTACCGCGGCGGTGAATGCTTTCAGGCCCACGAGGAAGCCGGCGTTGGGGTTGATCACGCCGTATTGCATGCTCAGCAGCACCGCGGCGATGGCCGCCAGGGCCGCACCGATGACAAAGGTCAACGCGATGATGTTATTGGTGTTGATGCCCAGCAGGTTGGCCATCTTGATGTCCTCGGCACAGGCGCGGCAGGCGCGGCCCAGGCGGGAACGGGAGATGAACAGCGTCAGGCCGAGCATGGCGACCAGGGTCACCACGAACACCACGATTTGCATGTAGGAAATCATCACTTCCTGTGCCCCGCCTGGCCCGATGGCAAAGTTGCCCGGGATCAGGTTGGGAATGGATTTGTCCTTGGAGTCTTGCGAAAGCAGAACCGTGTTCTGCAGGAAGATCGACATGCCGATGGCGGAAATCAGCGGGATCAGACGGTTGCTGCCGCGCAACGGGCGGTAGGCAATCCGTTCGATGCTGTAGCCATAGGAACTGGTCACCACGATGCTCGCGATAAAAGCAGCGGTCATCAACAGCGGGACACTGTCGAGTCCCATCATGGCCAGCCCGGCGATGGCGATGAACGCCACGTAGGAGCCAATCATGTACACCTCGCCGTGGGCGAAGTTGATCATTCCAATGATGCCGTAGACCATCGTATAGCCGATGGCGATCAGGGCATACGTGCTGCCAACGGTCAGGCCGTTAACCAGCTGTTGGAAGAAGTGATAGATGTCAGGCATTACAGCGCTCCTAAAAACCTGATACGCATTTCACTGGTGGAGTCATTTTCCCGCCCGGGCCCCGTGGATCTTCATCCACTTCGAACACGAGGTTTGCCAGCGAACCGCTGATGACGGTTTTGAGATTTTCAGGTGGGGAGACTGGCGGATCACGCCAGCGCGGCCCAATACATTTAAAACAAAGCCCACGGCACGCCGTGGGCTTTATTGGCAGTCAGTCAGGCCAGGCCTTACTGAGGCGAAGCTTCGGTTTTGGATTTGCCGAAATGCCACTCGTAAACCACGAACTTGAAGTCCTTCAGGTCGCCCTTCGCGTCGAAGCTCAAGTCACCGGTTGGGGTCTTGAAGGTGCCGGCGTGGATGGCTTCAGCCACTTTTTCCGGGTCTTCGCTCTTGGTGGAAGTGATGGCCTGGGCGATCACTTGCACAGCCGAGTAGGACGGGAATACGAACGGACCGCTCGGGTCTTCTTTCTTGGCCTTGAACGCGTCAGCCAGGGCGACGTTGGCTGGGTCCTGGTCGAAGGATTTCGGCAGGGTCACCAGCAGGCCTTCGGAAGCTTCCTTGGCGATCTGCGAGATCGAGTCGTTGCCCACGCCTTCCGGCCCCATGAACTTGGCTTTCAGGCCTTTTTCCTGGGCTTGACGCAGGATCAGGCCCAGCTCCGGGTGGTAGCCGCCGTAGTAGACGAAGTCGACGTTGGCTTGCTTGAGCTTGGCGATCATCGAAGAGAAGTCCTTGTCGCCGGCGTTCACGCCTTCGAACACGGCAACCTTGGTGCCTTTCTTCTCAAGGGTGGCTTTTACCGCGCTGGCGATGCCTTCGCCGTACTGCTGCTTGTCGTGCAGGACCGCAACGACTTTCGGCTTGACGTGGTCGGCGATGTAGTTGCCGGCCGCTGGGCCTTGGGCGCTGTCCAGGCCGATGGTGCGGAAGATCATCTTGTAGCCGCGCGCGGTGATGTCCGGGCTGGTGGCGGCCGGGGTGATCATGATCACGCCTTCGTCTTCGTAGATGTCCGACGCTGGCTGGGTGGAGCTGGAGCACAGGTGGCCGACCACGAACTTGACGCCGTCGTTGACCACTTTGTTCGCAACCGCGACCGCTTGTTTCGGATCGCAGGCGTCATCGTATTCAACGGCGACCAGTTGCTTGCCGTTGACGCCACCCTTGGCGTTGATCTGTTCGATGGCCATTTTCGAGCCACTGAACTGCATGTCACCGTATTGGGCTACGGGGCCGGTCTTAGGGCCGGCGATGCCAATCTTGATGGTGTCGGCGGCCAACGAATGGCTGGCAACCCCGGCCAGAACCATAGCGGCAAACAGTTTGGAAATCTGCTTAGTAGCCTTAGTCATAGTGCTCCACTCATGCTGTTGTAATTTTTATAGTCCTGGCGCCGTAGCAGCAGAACCGGGTCAGATATCTTGGATATCCTTGCGGAAAATGCCCCCGGCAACTGTACCGGTACAGTGTAGAGCGCCGATTGTTGGCAAGGGAAGCTGGCGCTTGGGGGCAAAACCCGAAGGTGTCGCTTTATTGAAAGAAAAAGACAGATTGGCGGCGGGGTTGGACCGGTCAAATCGGCAATCCTTGGCTTTGCTGCGCTTTTCAATCGGTACTGCAATTGCAACCGGGTTTTTCTGCCAGACCACCGACGTTATCATTCGCGCCGATTTCTTTTCCGGACAGCTCCCATGAATCAAGAACCTAGCACCCTCTATGCCAAACTGCTTGGTGAAACCGCATCCATCACCTGGAAAGAGCTGGAGCCGTTCTTTGCCAAGGGTGCCCTATTGTGGGTCGATCCGGCACTGGATTTGATCGCCGCCGCCGAGGCCGTCGCCCAGGACGAAGGTACCAAAGTCGCTGCCTGGCTGGCCGCCGACCAGCTCGCCAAGCTGTCTGAAACGCGGGCGCTGGATTTTCTCGAACGCGATCCGCAGCTTTGGGCCGTCGTGGTTTCACCGTGGATTTTGATCCAGGAAAGGGCGTCGAATTGATCGACGCACCAAGTTGGTTCGTGTTTTTGCGCTTGAGAAAGTGTGTACGTGAGTAGCGTGATGACAGCCCGCCGTGGCGAAACGCCACAGGGGAGGGTGACGTATACGTAACGGGAACAGTTTATTGAGCAGCCTTTGGGCTGCTCAATTGTTTCTGAATGCCTCAGTAACTCTTGCCAGTATGGTTATTCAGAGAAATAACCTTGGTCTTGCCGATCCGGTGACGGTAGATCTCGCGCAGGTACTTGATCGACTTCTTCACGCAGTCGCGGGACAGGCGGATGTCATTGATCGAGACAAACTTGTCCTTGTCACTGATCAGCTCGCGGTACTTCTTCTCGTACATCGGCTTGATCGCGTACCAGTTGGTGTCGAGGATCTTCGCCGGGTTCTCGAATTCATTGAGCAACTCATCGATGCGTCCTTCATCGAACTCTTCATTGATGATGAAGTCCAGGATCGAGTTGTCCAGGGTGTCGTCGAAGCGGTACGGGTTGCGGGCGAAGCAGCGCTTGATGAAGGCCACGATCAGCGTCAGGAAGTCGTCCGACAGGCACGGGCTCTTGGCGATCAAGGTGGTCAGCGACAGGTTGGCCGAGGCGCCGATCACCAAGGCGTAACGCTTGAGCGTGGTGTTGGGGAACAGGCTGTTGAGGTGGGTCTTGAGCCGGTTCAGGTCCATGTAGGACAGCTTGTAGTCTTTAGGCAGCGAGACGATCGACACCACCGACGAGCAGTTCTTGAAGAAGTGCAGGTCGTGCAGGGCGGCGGCGTCGTAGCCGGAATTCTTGTATTGCTCCAGCGAGGCCCGGTAGCGCTTGGATTCGATGGGCAGCAGGCTGATGCCTTCGATGGCCTGGGTGACTTTGTTGAAGTGCGGCAGGTCGATGGAGCGGAAGAACAGGTCGTCGATGTTCAGGCGCGGCGGCTCTTTCTCGAATACCTTGAACTTGTCGCCGCTCGGCGCCGGGGTTTCCGGGACCACGGATTCGGCGTAGGCAATCGCCACGGGGCCGGCCAGGCTCATGAACAGGTCGTTGGCGTCCAGGCGAATGGTTTCGCCAATGTCGATGCCGGCGCGACGGAAGTAGTTCTGGTCGTAGTCGGTGGTAACGGCCTGGGCCGTCAGGATGTTGAAGATCTGCTGGGAAATGTACTGGTTGGCGTGTTTTTCCATCGCATTGACATCAATGTTCTGGATGTTGCCGTCATCGCTTTCCTCGGCGTAACGCATGATGTCGTTGGAGATCAGCATCATCGCGTTCCATGGACGGATACGGCCCATGACGCTGGCTTCGCTGCTGTCTTCATTGGCGAAGTTGTAGGAGAAATCCCATTCTTCCGAGAGGTATTTGCACAGCAGGCGTCCGGCGTTGATGTGCAGCGCCTCGGACATTTCACTGCGGTGATCGGAAATGTTCGGCAGCACGCAGATGCCGCTGGTGAAGATCGGCTCGAAGACGAAGGAGTGACCGCTCTTGCTGTCGTGCTCGTCCATCGGCTTGGTGTCGAACGTCTTGTTCATGTACGAGTACTGCTGGGCCAGGCCGAACTCCGAGGCCATGCCCGAACCGGTACCGCCGCCGGCGCTGAAGATCGAGAAATACAGGCGCGACTGGTTGGCCTTGATGCCGCAGCTGTCGATCAGGTACGAGTGGATCATTTTCCAGTCGGGGCTGGAGAAACGCTGGGTGTCCTTGTTCAGGATGATCTTGGCCAGGTACTGGCCGAGGATCGGCGCGTTACCGGCGCCGCCGGCATGGACTTCCGACAGGTCCATGATTTTCATTTTGCTGTAGTCGCGCAGGAAACCGCTTTTCTCACCCTTGCGCGAGAAGCGGATGCGTCCGGCGATGTCCTTGTCCAAGTCACCGAGCATGACCAGCGGTTCTACCAAAAACACCGGTTTGCTGGCCTTGCCATGGCCCAGGCGCAGGTTGCGCATCCATTGTGCGGGGCGATAGCCCTTGTCGCCGTAGTTCTTGTCTTCGGCGTTGAATTCGTTGAGGTAGAACTTGCGGGCGTTATAGACCAACTCCGCGACGTCCAGGGCGATGTTTGAGCCGCAGCGCCCCAGCCCGATCAGGCACACCGACGGGAATTCCTGCTGGCCACGCTCGCTCTCGTCGTCCACCAGGTGGGGCGGGCGGGGGAACACGGCATCGCGCAGACCATCGAGGTTATCGAGGATGCGGTCGGTGTTGGTCTCGGTGAAATACAGGTATTGCTGGGTCGCCAGGGATCGCGAGCTGCTCGAAAGCGTAGTGGCTTCGGGGCCATTGGCGGTCGGGCTCAGGGTCAGATCGGAAACCGCAGTGGCTGTTTTTTTGGAGGTCATTGTGCGCCGTATGCCTGACTGGTCGGTCCGACGACCTCTGTCATCGAACCATCGCGGATGGGAACTCGCGTCCTGACGGTCGCGAATGTCGGCCCAAGCATTCAGGGCTGCAACCTGATTAGCGCTCGGGGGAATCTTTTCCTGATCATCTTGGATCGGCCATCGCGCGGCGTTCTTTAATCAAAAAGAGGCTAAATGATGGCAGCGACGGTGTACGTTCGCTTGCGCTGGTCGATTTCGGCCAGCACTGGCCGCAACTCAGCCAACGGTACCGGACGACTGAGCAGGTAGCCTTGAACCAAATCGCAGCCATGGCGCTCGAGGAAGTCGTATTGCTCGAACGTTTCGACGCCTTCGGTGACGACCCGTAAATGCAGCGTATGGGCCATGATGATAATGGCCTGGACGATGTCCATGTCTTGAATGGCCTGGGGAATGTCTTGAATGAACGAGCGGTCGATCTTCAAGGTGTTCAATGGCAGGCGCCTGAGGTAGGCCAGGGATGAATAACCGGTGCCGAAGTCGTCGATTGACAATGAAACACCGAGGTCGCGAATCTGCTGCAGTAATCCCAGGGTCTTGGAAATGTTGCCCATCAGCGCATTTTCGGTCACTTCCAGCTCGAGCCGCTCTGGCGCCACCCCGCTGACGCGCAAGATGTGTTCGATTTCGTTGGCCAGTTCGCCTCTTGCCAGGTTCAAGGGTGAGCAATTCACGGCGACTGTGAGCGTTTCGCAATTGTGGCGGGACAATTCGCCCAAGTCTTCGCAGGCCTTGCGCAGCACCCAGTTGTCCAGCTCGGCAATCAAGTCATTGGCTTCGGCGATGGCGATGAACTGATCAGGCATCAACAGTCCGTGCACCGGGTGTTGCCAGCGAATCAGTGCTTCAAGTTTCGTGACCCGGCCGAGTTTCAGGTCATAGATCGGTTGGTAATAAAGCATTAGCCCGGTGCCTTCGCGCAGGGCATAGCGCAGTTCCTCCTCGAGTTGCAGCTCCAGCATGGCGCGGATTTTCAGGTCCGCGTTGAAAAAATGCAGCCCGTTACGGCCGCTATCTTTGGACTGGTATAGCGCTAGGTCCGCATTTTTCAGCAGTTCCTCGCAGGTCTTGCCGTCACTCGGAAACAAGCTGACTCCGATGCTGGTAGTCATCACCATGCGTCGTCCGGACAACTCGATGGGATCTTTCATTTTGTGCATGATGCGCTGGGCTATTTGCCGCGCTTCTTCACGGTCGTCAAGGCAAATCAGGAGGCAGAACTCATCGCCTCCGAATCGCGCCACCACGGCTTCGTGGCCGACCACCGAAGCCTTGATATAAGTGGAAAGGACCTTGAGCAGTTCGTCGCCGGCGTCATGCCCGAGACTGTCATTGATGCGCTTGAAGTGATCGATGTCGAGGAACATCACCGCGAGCATGCCGCCTTCGTGAGTCTTCTCAATGAGTTTCTCGGCGAAAATCTGGTTGAAACCGCGACGGTTGATCAGGTCTGTCAAGGGGTCATGGTGGGCCACCTGTTGCAGCGACATGCGTGCTTGATCCAGTTCACTGAGCAGGACGTTGACCCGCTGCAGGTCGTGTTCCTTGCGCTGCAGCATCTTGTTCGCCAGTGCGGCGCCAATGCTGCTGCCGATAATCAGCAGGGTCACCACTGCGATCGTAGACCCCAGTTGCAAGTGATAATTAACGCTGGGCTGCGATTGCAGGCTGCCAACCGGCGATACCAGGCTAAGCGCCGCCATCCCGGTGAAATGCATGCTGACGATGCCAGCGCCAAGCACCAGGCTGGCCATGTATTTGAGCAGTTGGTGAACGATGCCGCTGCCGTCGCGCAAGTGCCTGAAAATCAACAGGGCAGCCAGGCTGGCACCGATGGCGATTATTATGGAAAGGACGAACAGGCCGGGTTGGTAGTAGATCGTTGCGTTCGATCGCAGGGCGGCCATGCCCACGTAATGCATGATCGCGATGCCCAAGCCGATCCAGACTGCGGCCTGTAGGTATTGCCAAAAATTTTGATAAGAACGGCTGAGAGTATGCATTGCCAACCATGAAGCGGTCAGCGCGAATAACAGCGAGAGCAGGGTCGTGGGCAGGTGGTAATGGATATCAATCGGCACCTGGAATGCCAACATACTGATGAAATGCATGGACCAGATGCCGCCCGCCAGACTGCCGGCTCCGACCCAGCGCCAGAGTCGCCGGGAGGCGGGTTTTTCCACGTTTCCGACTCGTTCGGTAATGTCTAGCGTGGCGAAGCTGGCCGTGCAGGCCACCAGATAGGCCAGCACCACCAGAAAGGAGTTATGGGAGCAATCGAGTATGACTTGGCCGCTTTCCGGTAGCCCATCCATGAAACGTAAACCAAGCCACTCCATAGCAATATCCTGTCCGTAAGTAATCCAGGCCTGCGAGCTGCATGTTGGTGGACGACGGCGGTTTCAGCCTTCCACAGAATGCGAGGCTGTCTAATAGCACACTAATGCCAACCTTGTGGATGGGTGTGAGAAAGATGAAAAAGCCATTGTGTGGAGGGCCTTCCTTTCATGGGTGGATATCAGCCCTACGAATAGTTACAGACAGCGCCGGCGGGCATGACTAGATTGTCGGTTCCGGGCTCGAACGCGTTGGCATTGAAGCCCAAAAACAATAAAAAGAGACGGACCCATGCAGAACTCGACCCAAGCGGCGAATGCCTGGCGCATTCTGTTCCTGTTGTTCCTGGCCAACCTGTTCAACTTCTTCGACCGCACCATCCCGGCGATCATCATCGAGCCGATCCGCATGGAATGGAGCCTCAGCGACTTCCAGATCGGCATCATCGGTACCGCTTTCACCATCGTCTACGCCATTGCCGGCTTGCCGTTGGGGCGCATGGCCGATACCGGTTCGCGCAGCAAGCTGATGGGCTGGGGCCTCGCGGCCTGGAGCGGGCTGACGGCGGTCAACGGCCTGGTGGGCAGTTTCTGGGCGTTCCTGGTGGTGCGCATGGGCGTGGGCATCGGTGAAGCCAGTTATGCACCGGCGGCCAACTCGTTGATTGGCGATCTGTTCCCGGCCCACCGCCGGGCTCGGGCGATGGGCATCTTCATGCTCGGCCTGCCGCTGGGCCTGCTGCTGGCGTTCTTCACCATTGGCGCGATGGTCAAGGCGTTCGACAGCTGGCGTGCGCCGTTCTTTATCGCGGCGGTGCCGGGATTGGTGCTGGCGGTGTTCATGTTTTTCATCAAGGAGCCCAAGCGCGGCGCGGCGGAAGCCGTGCAGGTGTCTCAGGAAAAGGTCGATCGGCCGGTTCGCCGGGTGTTGGCGGTCCCTACATTCCTGTGGCTGGTGATGGCGGGGCTGTGTTTCAACTTCGCCACTTATGCCTGCAACTCATTCCTGGTGCCTATGTTGCAGCGTTATTTCCTGATGCCGCTGCATGAGGCCGCCGTGGCGACCGGGATCATGGTCGGCGTGACCGGGTTGTTCGGGTTGACCCTCGGGGGCTGGGTGGCCGACAAGATTCACCAGCGCGTGCCCAACGGTCGCTTGTTGTTCGCGGCGTTCAGCCTGGCTATTTCGACGGTCACCACCGCGTGGGCGCTGCATGCCGGGCGCATCGAAATCGGTGTGTTCGTGGCGGTGTTCAGCGTGGGTTGGCTGTTTGCCTACAACTTCTACACCTGCGTCTACACCGCGATCCAGGACGTCGTCGAACCGCGCCTGCGCGCCACCGCGATGGCCTTGTATTTTGCCGGGCTGTATCTGCTCGGCGGCGGCCTGGGGCCGGTGGTGGTTGGCGGCTTGTCGGACTATTTCGCCCACACCGCCATGGCCGCCGCAGGCGTCGACCAGATGACCGAAGCGTTCAAGGCCATCGGCTTGCATGACGCGATGTACCTGATCCCGGTAGCGCTGTTGTTGACCATGGTGTTCTTGTTCCTGGCGTCTCGCTGCTTCGTGCGTGATGCCAAGCGGATGAAAGAGGGAATGAGCGTGGTGGAGGCGCCGGGGGCCGTGGCGGCGACGGCCTAAAGGGATTTTGGGGCGACGATGCTTTTGTGGCGAGGGAGCTTGCTCCCGCTGGACTGCGCAGCAGGCCCAAAAAATCTGAGTCAGACGGTGAAAGATGGGGCCGCTTCACGGCCCAGCGGGAGCAAGCTCCCTCGCCACGGGTTCAGTGTCGTCTTTGCTACCGAGCCTTCTCTTCGCGCCCACGCAACAGGTGATCAGGCATCGCTACCGCTGCCGCCAACCCCAGCAGTGATATAGCCGCGCTGATCATCAACAAGTGCCGGAACGTTGCCTGCAATTCCTCATGCAAGGCGCCCAAGGTCTGGCCCGGTGCGGCGCTGAGGCCGTCCAGCAGGACGTTGCCGGAGTGCCCTTCGCCTATCAGCGCCGAACCGGCGAGCTGGGCCAGGCCCGCCCCCTGCAGCAGGGCCAGCAGCAAGGCCGACATCAGTGCCACGCCCACTGCCCCGCCGAGGGAACGGAACAGGTTGGTAGTGCTGGTGGCCACGCCGATGTCCCGTTGTTCCACTGAATTCTGCGAGCCCACCAGCGACGTGGGAAATTGCATGCCGGACGCAATGCCGCTGAGCAGCATGAACAGGCCGCTGAGCCAGAATGCATCCGGCGGGGTGAATGCCATGCCGAGGATGGCGAGCGGGAAGAGCAGGGCGCCGCTGAGGATCATCGGTTTGTAGCGACCGGTGATCGAGGTGCGGCGCCCGGCGAAATAGGCGCCCATCGGCAAGCCCATCGCCAGCGGCAGCAGATGCAGCGCGGCGCTGTCGGCACCGGCGCCGGTCACGCTCTGGAAGCGCAATGGCACCAGCACCGTCAACGAGATCGCCTGGAAACTGGTGAAGAACACCGTGCACCAGCACAACACCGCGCTGCGGTTGACGAACAGGTGCATGGGCAGCAACGGCTCCCGGGCACGACGTTCGTGCCAGACGAAACTCCCCAGCACGAGCAGCGCACAAGCCAGCAACCCGAGCACCTGGCGGCTGTGCCAGGCATGGCCCTGGCCGATCTGGGTAATGCCCAGCAGCAGCGCGGTCAGGCCGATGATCAGCAAAACGGTGCCCAGGTAGTCGATGATCGGTGTGCGTTGCGGCACGGGCAGCCCCACCAGGCTGCGGCGGGCCACCCACCACGCGCCCAGGCCCAGCGGCAGGTTGATCCAGAACACCCAGCGCCACGACAGGTACTCGGTCATGTAGCCGCCCAACACCGGCCCGGCGACGCTGGCCACTGCATACATGCTGCTGAAATAACCCTGGTAACGACCCCGCTCCCGGGGTGGGATGATGTCGCCGATGATCGCCTGGCTCACGGAAATCATCCCGCCAGCGCCGATGCCCTGGACGATCCGCGCCAGTACCAGTTGCTCCATGTTTTGCGCCAGGCCGCAGAACAGCGAGGCCACGGTGAACAGACCCATGCCGAACAGCATCAGCGGTCGGCGACCGTACAGATCGCCAAGCTTGCCGTAGATCGGCACCGCAACGGTCATGGCGACCATGTAGCCAGAGATCACCCAGGCCAACAGACTCACATCCTTGAATTGCGCGGAAATGGCCGGCATCGAGACCGCGACGATGGTCTGGTCCAGCGCCCCGAGAAAAATCGCCATCATCAGCGCAACCAGTACGCTGCGGATCACGGGTTGCGGGGCTTGGGACGTGTCGAGCTGAGTCAAGGTGAGACCTGCGGGCATCGCGCCGGGGCGGCGAATGGACGGGAGCCCGCAGTTTAAATCGATAGTCGGCTATTCGATAGCCTCATAAGGAAGACCCACATAATTTTCCGCGATGGTTTTTCGGCCCGCCTCGGAGTCGACGAAATACTCCAGCTCCGCTTCGCTGATGCGCTGGTTGAACGCATCGTCCTCGAAGCGGTGCAGCATCGACGTCATCCACCAGGAGAATCGCTCGGCTTTCCACACGCGCCGCAGGCAGATCGCCGAGTAGCGTTCCAACAGATCGACGCGGCCGTCGCGGTAGACCTTCAGCAGAATGTTGTACAAGGTGCTGACATCACTGGCGGCCAGGTTCAAGCCTTTTGCGCCGGTGGGCGGAACGATGTGAGCGGCGTCGCCCACCAGGAACATCCGCCCGTACTGCATCGGTTCGACGACGAAACTGCGCAGCGGCGCGATGCTTTTCTCGATGGACGGACCGGTCACCAGCGTTTGCGCCAGGTCGGCGGGCAGGCGGTTTTTCAGCTCGGCCCAGAAACGCTCGTCCGGCCAGTCGGCCACTTGCTCTTCGGCGGGCACTTGCAGGTAGTAACGCGTTCGAGTCCGCGAGCGCATGCTGCACAGGGCGAAGCCGCGCTCGTGGCGGGCGTAAACCAGTTCCTCGTGGACCGGCGGGGTGTCGGCGAGAATGCCGAGCCAGCCGAACGGGTAGACACGCTCGAAAACCTTGAGTTTTTCCGTCGGGATCGACTGCCGCGCGACACCGTGGAAACCGTCACAGCCGGCCACGTAGTCGCAGTCCAGGCGCCAGGTTTCCCCGGCGTGTTCGAAGGTCACGAAGGGGCGTTCGGTTTGCAAGTCGTGGGGCTGGGCGTTATCGACTTGATACAGCGTTTGGGCGCCGGATGCCTGGCGGGCGGTCATCAGATCGCGGGTGACTTCGGTCTGGCCGTAGACCATGACGTTCTGGCCGCCGGTCAGGCCCTTGAGATCGATGTGCACGCGCCGGCCGCTGAGCACCAGTTCGAAACCGTCATGGGGCAGGCCCTCGGCGTCCATGCGTTGGCCAACGCCGGCCTGGCGCAGCAGATCGACCATGCCTTGCTCGAGCACGCCGGCGCGGATGCGACCAAGGACGTAGTCGGGTGTCTGGCGTTCAAGTATCAGGGTGTCGATGCCGGCGTTGTGCAACAGCTGCCCGAGCAGCAGTCCAGAGGGGCCGGCGCCGATAATGGCGACTTGGGTCTTGAGTGTTTTCATTGTTGTTATGACTCGCAAGGAGCACGCGACCAGGGTCGGTGTTTATTATTAGTAATCCTGGCCTGCATTTTTCGCTTGCGAACCTGTCAATTGAAGGGGAAAACTGCGCTGATACCTGTACTTTCTGCCAATCGGTGCGATTATCGCCCGTAACCCGAGGCCGAACCTCGTTATGAATAAAACTGAGCTGCCTTCGATCCCGGTGTTCAAGCTTTATGGCGAGAGCCAGGATTGGCCGACGCCGGACCTGCTGCACTGCGAAACCATTTCCTCGCGCAGCAGCGAGCACCAATGGGAAATCAAGCCTCATCGGCATGCCGACCTGTGCCAGTTGCTGTTTGTCTTCAAAGGCCAGGCAGAGCTGGAAATCGAAGGTCAGCGCACCCGCCTCGAGGAGCCAGCCGTGCAGATCCTGCCGCCGCTGTCGGTGCATGGCTTTCGCTTTTCCGAGGATGTGCAAGGCTATGTGGTGACCCTGGCGGCGCCGCTGGTGACGCACCTGCAGGCGCAGCTCGGCCATTCGGTGAATGTCCTGGCCCAGGCCGAAGCCTACCCGGCCGGTGAAAATGCCGATTATCTCAACAGCCTGTTCAGTGCCTTGCAGGCGGAGTACGTCGGCCACCAACCGGCCCGGGAAATGCTGATGCATGCGCTGGTCAGCGTGATCATGGTCTGGGTCAGTCGGCAAGTGATGCACCGGCGCACCTCCAGCCAGCGTCCGCAACGGGCCCGGGAATACCTCAACGGGTTCATTCAGTTGGTGGAAGAAACTTATCGCCAGCACGTCAAGGTAGAGGACCTGGCCCATCGCCTGGGCATCTCGGTGTCACACCTCAACGGCACCTGTCGCGAGCTGGCGGGGCAGCCGGCGTTGCAGATCATGCATGAGCGTCAGTTGCTGGAAGCCAAGCGGCTGCTGACTTATACCGGCATGACCATCTACGAGATCTCCGAGGCGCTCGGCTTTTCTGATCCGACCAACTTCACCCGACTGTTCCGCCGGCGCGTCGGCATCTCGCCCAAGGCCTTCCGCGACCGGCTCAAGACCGACCCGCAGGACGACTGAAACCGCCTCAGCGCAGCGCGTTCAGGGTGGCGTTGTGCGGTATGCAGCGTTCGAAGTTGCAACTGGCGTAATCACGGGGCAATTGCCTGGCCTGCTCGACCCGATAAGCCGCGGTGCCATACAGCGCAAGCGTGGCGGTGCAGGTGACAAAAATGGCGAGGCGTCTTCTTGTTTTGATGTTCATGGCGATGACCTCTGAACGAATACCCGGGGGTACTGTTTTCAGCATAGGTCAGCCGTGGCGGGTTGCCAGTGAGCAAGGTGTTGTGTGTAACCCGATATTCAGGACACTGATGTCTTCAGGGATCCGCAACTCTTCATGTGGCGAGGGAGCTTGCTCCCGCTGGGCTGCGTAGCGGCCCCAAAATCTTGCGGTCGCTGCGCAACCGAGCGGGAGCAAGCTCCCTCGCCACAGGTTCATCTCATGCCAGCAAGCCTGGGCGATTACGCCAAATGCTCAGGCTTCATCGGATCCCCCGGCTTGACGTCCAACTGGTGGCGAACGTCTTCGAACATCTCGTCGTAATACTTGTGCATCGAGCCGATGTTGGCGCTCTTGGGCATGCCGTACTGCTGGGCGATGCGCGTGGCGTGGCGGGCGAAGTCGAAAGCCTGGTCCTTGGCCAGGAAAAACGTCTCGTCCACGCTCTTGTCTTCCACCGTGCCGTGCAGTCGGAATGACATGCCCGTTCCTTCCTCAGGGTCCTGCGCGACTTCGTAGTCGATGCACAGGTTGTAGCTGTAGTCGTCCTTGTTCAGCGCATGGCGCTCTATGTGCAGGTGACCGGGTTCGAACATGGCCATAAGCGTCTCTCCTTCGAAGGCGTGGAGAACGGCAGACACCGCGCCTGCCGCATAAGTTTTGCCTTAACGATAAACAATGCCCGGCGTTGCCGTGCTGATGCGCGTTTGCTCGCGATAGCGCTCGTGCTGTTACCACTGCGGGCGATGAGCGCCCAATTCGGCCGCCGGCAAGGTCCATTGCAGCGGCGTCCCGGTGATCTTCAATGGCACCTGCAAGCGATGGGCGGGTCCCCATGGCGTCTGTTCGACCAACAATCCCTGATCATCGTTGGCCTCGGCTCGCAAGGGACTCGCGTCGCCCGCGCCGCGCTCGATCAACAGCTTCGCCGTGCGCGCCAGCGACAAGCGTGCGCAACCGCCACGGCCATCGACCAAGCGGCGGGAGAGCAATACGATCGCACTGGCTGCCATCAGGTAGCCAGTGCCATGGTCCAGTGCCTGGACGGGGAGCGGCGTCGGTTTGTCGGCCTGTTTCCACACCATGCCGGCCTCGGCGATGCCGCTGCTCATCTGCACCAGGCTGTCGAAGCCACGGCGATGCTGCCATGGCCCGCTCCAGCCGTAGGCGTTGAGGCTGACATCGATCAGCCCAGGCGCCACTTGCCGGCGTTGCTCGACGCCGTAGCCCAGACGCTCCAGCGCGTCGGCGCGATAGCCGTGCAGCAGGACATCGGCGTCTTTGAGCAGCGCCTCGAACACCGCGCGGTCAGCGGATTGATGCAAGTCGAGGCGGGCACACCGTTTGCCGAGGGTGACTTCCGGCACCACGCCGGGTTCGTTCCACGTCGGCGGGTCGATGCGCAGTACATCGGCGCCCAGGCCAGCGAGGAAGCGACTGGCAATCGGGCCGGCCAGTACGCGGGTCAGGTCCAGTACCTTGAGGCCGGCCAATGGCTGGGCGACGGAGCCAAGCCAGGGCTTGAGCGGACCTTGCCCATCGTCGTGCCGGTGGACGAGGGGCTCGGCGTTCACGGCCATGCCCTGTGGATGAGCCTGCCATGCTTGCCAGGATCGCATCTGCGCGGCGCAACCACCGGCGTCGACCACGGCCTGTTCCAGATCCGTCTTGTGCCAACGGACAACTTTGCGCGCCATGTCGGCGCGGTCGGTGCAGGTGCCAAGGACTTTTTCCGCGGCAAGGCGATGGTGCGGTGCATTGGTGTGCAGGCGAATCCAGCCGTCGACGGTGGCATAGTCGCCGGCCACCGGATCCCACATCGGCGGTACGCTCCAGCCGATCGGGCGCAGGGAGGTCGAGAACCAGAACGAGGCCAGGCGCCGGTCGACTTCGAGCGTCGGCAAGCGGCCAGTCTGCTGGCGGATGAGTTCGGCGATCGCTTGACCGGCCGTGGCGATGCTGGCGCTGGCCAGTTCCGTGACAGCGAAGGCCGAGGGCAGGGCGCCGTCGCTTGTGAATGGGATCGGGGTCGAGGGCAAGCCGAGGGCGGCTTGCATGGACATGAGTAGATCTGACATCGAAAGCCCTCCACTACGAGAGGGCGATCATAGTTCAAAACCGCGTTTGAGGTCGTTCGTAGCCCCGCACGAGCAAGCGCCCTGCGTCTGTTAGATGACCGTCAGGCCAATTCTGTCGCATACGCTTGTTCCAACAGCACCGTAAACCGGTTGAAGGCGTCCAGCGCGCCTTTGTCCGCTTCGGCTTCCTGCTGTTCGGTGAAGGGCAGGTTGTCGAGGGTGCGCGTGAAGCTTTTCCAGCCTTCGGCGCGTCCGCCCGCCGGTTCCGCCAGGTGACGGGCGCCAAAGGTTTCATTCATTCCCAAGGCCACGGCGCGCTTGATCAGAAACGCAGCGCCGAGCTTGGATCCTTCGGAAACGAACAGCCAACCGAGGGCTTCGGCCTGGGTCGGTTGTTTTACCGCGCCAGCCACGGGCGCGGGTACTTCGGTGTCCAGGTCGGCGAGATCCGCCTTGGCCGCTTCGGCGCGGCAGCGGGCCGGTAGATCAGGGATCAGGGCGGTCAGTTGCGCGTCGTTGTACAGCGCCACCAGTTCTGATTGGAACAGGTACTGGGCGACGACGAAGCGGGCGTAGCTGGCCTGGGTTTCGAAGGGCGCGTGGGCCTTGACCAACGCATCGAGCTTGCCGTGGGGCTCGTGGGTGATCTGGTTCAAGCGTTGGGAGCGTGAAGCGGGGCGTTGGATGGTCATGTAAATTCCTTCGAGGTGAATACAGTGTGGCGAGGGAGCTTGCTCCCGCTGGACTGCGTAGCAGGCTCCCAGGACTTGCGGCCGCTGCGCAGCCGAGCGGGAGCAAGCTCCCTCGCCACGGGGTCATCTTTTGTCAGGCGACCGATCAGATATCCCAGATCAGATTGACCGCGAAGTTGCGCCCAGGCGCGGTCAGGCGATCGAGGTTGGCCGGGCTCAGCACCGCTGCTTCGCCAACGCTGTCGTAGCCGCGCACGTCATCCCACAACCAGTACTTTTTGTCGGTGAGGTTGTAGAGGCCGCCGCTGACCGTGACGTCCTCGGTAACCTTGTAGTAGCCGCTCAGGTCGAGGATGCCGAAGCCGGGCGTCTTGAACTGGCTGGTCACGCCGTCGGGCGAATTGAAATTGCTGTCGTCGACGCGGTTTTTCTTCTTTACCAGGGTCCAGCTGAGCAAGGTGCCGAACTGTTCCTGGTCGTAGCCAAGCCCGAACACGCCGGTGAGCGGGTTGATGCTGTTGAGCGGTTCGCCGGTGTCGTTGTTGCGGCCATGGAGATAGCTGACCGAACCTTGGGTGTAGAGGCCCTGTGGTGCGCCGAACACGTCCAGGTCGAGGCGTCCCTTGGCCTCGACGCCCTTGATGGTGGCGTGCTTGATGTTATTGCTCTGGAAGGTCAACTGGTCGGCGCCAGGGGTAATGGCGTCTTCGTTGATGAAGTCGCGGTACTTGTTGTAGAACACCGCCACGTCGAACGAGCCCGAATCGAAACGACCGCGTAGGCCGGTCTCATAGCCTTGGCTTTTTTCCGGTTCCAGATCGGGATTGGGCTTCACGCTGTAGCCCACCCCTGCGTTATCGAAACGACCGTACAAGGCCTTGGCGGTCGGGGTGCGGAACCCTTCGGCATACTGGCCGTACCAGGTGTATTGGTCGGTGAGGGCATAGGTCAGGCCGAATTTGGGCGAGACGCGATGCCAGGTCTTGTTGTCGTCGCTGACCGTGCCGCCAGCGGTAGGGGCCACAGTGCGGAGGAACTCATCGGTCAGGTGCGGCTTGAGCCGGGTGTAGTCGTAGCGCAGCGCTGGCGTAAAGGTCCATTTGTCCCAGCTGATCTGGTCCTGGGCGAACAGGCTGTAGGTGTTGATGGTCGGGTCCGGGAAGTCACTGGCTTTTGCCAATACGTCTCGCGTGCTGATTGCGCCGACGGCGGAACAACCCACGCCGACCGCCAGGCACACGCCGTTGCCGCTGCGCGAACCGGTGACCTTTTGTTGCTTGAGGGTAGTGCCGTAGGTCAGCGTGTGATCAATGTCGGCAATTCTGAAAGCCTTGTCCAACTGAGCGTCGAAAACCCACTGCTTTTCTTCATAGAGTGTCTCCCGGGTGCGCAATACCTGGCGGGTGATCGGGAAATAGAATTCGGCGGTGCTCTGGTCGGTCTTGGCGACCTGGTGGTTCAGGCTCCACTTGATACTATCGGCGAACAGGCTATCCAAGGCGAAGCTGTGTTCCAGGCCGAAACGCTCGCGGGTAATGGTGTCGTTGCCGGTGCGCCATTGGTACATGCCGCCGGGCAGGATCGACCCGGGAATGGCCGGTTGGCCGTTGGCGTAGGGGCCGCCGTAGGCGCTCTTCAAGTCGATATCGCGATCATCCTTGTACTTTTCATAGACCAGGGACAGGCGCGCATCATCGCTGTAGTTCCAACCGAGTTTGGCCAGCACGTTGTTGGCGCGCACGTCTTCCGGGTTGGCCGCGGTGCGGTCCAGGCCCGTGCCGTTGTTGCTGCCGTAGGATTCGGTTTCGTGACCGTCGCGCTGGCTGTAGTGGAGCAGGCCATCAAACGGTCCGCTGCGACCGGCGACGGTGCCGGATTTAAGCCAGCTTTCATCGACGGAGCTGTAGCCGGTCTTGAGTCGGGCGCCGACGTCCTTGCCGGGCTTGATGATGTCGTCCGGATCGAGCGTGAAATAACTGACGACGCCACCGATGGCATTGCTGCCATACAGCACCGAGGCCGGCCCGCGCAGGATCTCCACGCGCTTGATGATTTCCGGGTCGACGTAGTTGCGCTGGGTCTTGGCGTAGGGACCGTTGAAAAATCCGCCGGGGACTTCCACGCCATCGATCTGGGTCAGGATCCGATTGCCGTCGATGCCACGGATGTTGTAGCCGCTGATGCCGCCACGCTGGCCCGCGCCGCCCACTGACACACCGGGCTCGTAGCGCACCAGGTCCTTGATGGTATTGACGTTGTTGCGGTCCAGCTCCTGGCGAGCATGAATCGAAACGGTGCTCGGCACGCTGGTGATGTCCTGTTCCTGGCGGGTGGCGCTGATGGTCACCTGCTGCAAGTCCAACACGTTGGCGGCGCTGCGCTTTTCCAGAACGATGTTGTTATTGCCCAGTTTGCGGTAGCTCAGGTTGGTCCCCACCAACAGGAGCTCCAGGGCTTTTTCCGGTGGCAGCGAGCCATTGACGCCTGGCGACGCGACCCCCTCGGCCAATTCGGCGGGCAGCCCAACCTGCCAGCCCGTGACGGCGGTAAAGGCATTCAAGGCCGAGACCAGCGGCTGCCGGGCAATCGAAAACGTGTAGTCGCCCATGTTGCGCGCCGGCGGTTGCTCGGCGTTGGCGGCCAGGGCGGCCGGTGCTATGCCGGCTATCAAGATGGCGGCGGTCAGCAGTGATAGCGTGCTAGGGGCAAGGAATCGGCAAGTAAAGCGAGAGGACATCGATAGTGCTCCGTGTCGCATCTGTTATAGGTGCAGATCGGCATCGAGAGATGCGAATCAATTGCATTGGCTATAACGAGACGAACCAGCGAAGCCTATCGAGTAAAAATAATTCTCATTTAGTTCAAGATCACCAGCGCCGGAAATTCCCTCAGGCGCGCGGAGGTGATGTGGGCCAGGGAGCGCACCACATCGAGGGGTTGATCGAGGCGGTAGTTGCCGGTGACGGCGACGTTAGCCAGCCGGTCGTTGCCGGTGATTATCCAGCCGGGGTAATAGCGCCGCAATTCGGCCAGGACCTGGCTCAGCGGTCGATTCTCGAACACCAGTCGTCCTTGGACCCAGGCCAGGTCGGTGCCGACGTCGAGCCGTGCCGGGCGGTCGAAACCGTTGGGGCCGATGCGGATGCTTTCGCCGGCCGATAGCCGGACATGGGTGTCATAACGGGTTGCCTTCAGGTCGATATCGCCGCGTTGCACCTGGACCTGCGCGACGCCATCCAGGTAACGCACCGCGAATGTGGTATCGCTGACGCTGGCGGTGACCGGGCCGGCGTCCAGCTCCAGCGGCAGGTTGCGGCTGGCTGGCACTTCGAAAAACGCCTCGCCCTTGTACAGTCGGGCCACGTGCCGGTGTTCGTCGAAGGAACTGGAAAAAGCCGAATCAGTGTTGAGCAGGACCCTGGAGCCATCTTCCAGTTGCAGGCGCTGGCGTTCGCCGACCACGGTCAGGTGATCGGCCTGGAATTGCAGCGGCAGGTCGCTGAAATTGAACAATCCCAACAACAGCACGGCAGCCGTGGCCAATGGTTTCCAATGGCTGCGCAGGCGCGACAGTGCGCTGACCTTCGGGCGGTCTTGCAGCTGGCGGGCGCTTTCGATGATTTGCGGGCCGTTCCAGATCGCCTGGGCCCGGGCGAACGCTTCGCCGTGGCGCGGGTCGGCCGCCAGCCAGGCCTGGAACTGTCGCCGCTGTTCCTCGCTGGGGTTATCGAGCAGGATCAGCCAGTCCAGCGCCTGGTCCATGGCATGGGCGGTGTGCCGTGCCTCGGCGGCTTCAGGGGGGCGGGGCGTATCCGTCACGGTGGATTCTCGATGTAAGCGGTGAGCGCTAAGCTACAAGCTGCAAGCCGTAAGCTGCAAGTGGCCTGTACGCAGCTTGAAGCTTGAAGCTCATAGCTGCAGTTGCCCCACACAGATCGCCATGATCAATTTCAGTTCCTTTTGCACGGTACTCAACGACACGCCCAATCGCTCGGCGATGTCCTGGTAGCTATGGCCGTGCAGGCGGCTGAGGATAAAAATCTGCTGCTGGCGCGAGCTCAGCGATTGCAAGCGTACATTCAGTCGCTCAAGCATTTGCTCGGCATGGGCGGCGTCTTCGGCGCTGCTTTGGGGCGCGACGACATTATTCACTACGTCCAACGGAACGTCGTCGAGCACGGTTCGCGACTGGATCCGCCGCGCGCGCAAATGGTCCAACGCCAGGTTGCGGGCGGTCTGGAAGACGAAGGGCTCAAGATGCTCGACCGTGCGTTCGGCCAATGCGCGGGTGACGCGCAGGTAGGTTTCCTGCAGCAGGTCTTCGGCGGTACTCGGGTTGTTGACCATGCGCTCGAGGGTGCGCAGCAGCGGGGTGCGCTGGGCAAGAAAGACGTGGTGAAAGCGCGATTGACTCACGGTAGGGCCCGATCCGATTTGAGTAGATGATAATGCTTATCATCTGCATGGATGGTCAAGCCCAGATTTACCGCGGCAGAGCCGTTGTGGGAGCGCGCTCCCACAATTGGCTCGCCTTGACGTCGCGCTGAGTTACTCGGCGTTACACAAAGCCAGGCAGTTATCGAGCATGCGGTTGGAGAAACCCCATTCGTTGTCATACCAGGCCAATACCTTGAGCAGCTTGCCGCTGGCCTTGGTGTGGTTGGCGTCGAAGATCGACGACAGCGGGTTGTGGTTGAAATCGCTGGAGACCAGCGGCAGGGTGTTGTAGCCGAGGATTTTCGAATGCTGGCTGGCATGGCGCAGCAGTTCGTTGACTTCTTCGGCCGACGCTTCGCGCTTGAGCTGCACGGTCAGGTCCACCAGCGACACGTTGATCACTGGTACACGCACGGCCATGCCGGTCAGTTTGCCAGCTAGTTCCGGCAGCACCAGGCCCACCGCTTCGGCGGCGCCGGTCTTGCTCGGGATCATGTTCTGGGTGGCCGAGCGGGCGCGGTACGGATCGCTGTGATAGACGTCGGTCAGGTTCTGGTCGTTGGTGTAGGCATGGATGGTGGTCATCAGGCCGCTTTCGATGCCCAGCTCGCGGTGCAGCACCTGGGCCACCGGTGCGAGGCAGTTGGTGGTGCACGAAGCGTTGGAAATGATCTGGTGGGACTGGCGCAGGATATCGTGGTTCACGCCATACACCACGGTGGCATCGGCGCCCTTGGCCGGGGCTGAGATGATTACCTTGCGCGCGCCGGCGCTGATATGCGCGGCGGCCTTGGCACGGTCGGTAAACAGACCGGTGCACTCGAACACCACGTCGATTTTCTCGGCGGCCCAAGGCAGTTCGGCCGGGTTGCGGATGGCGCTGACCGAGATGCGGTCGCCATTGACCGTCAGGCTCTCATGGTCGTGCTGTACGTCAGCATCGAAGGTGCCATGGACGGTGTCGAACTTGAGCAGGTGAGCATTGATTGCACTGTCGCCCAAGTCGTTGATGGCGACGATCTGCAAGTCGCGACGGTAGCCTTGGGTATACAGTGCACGGAGGACGTTGCGGCCGATGCGGCCAAAACCATTGATTGCAATTCGAAGAGTCATTAACTGCGCCGCCGTCGATTTGTTGTTGGAATTACAAGATTATTCGCATAAAAATAGAAAACAAGCCTTTTTAGTGGCAATATTTTGTTTTATCTACAACGAGTGACTTGAATCAACTGGTCCGATTGGTCAGAAACCGTTTGTCGCCCAGTCTTTCCTGCGGTGCGCAAGGGGCTTTGGACCAGCATAGACAATCAGGTCGCCATACCCGTTAGCCTGGAGTTCTACACATGCATCCCCGCGTACTTGAGGTCACCGAACGGCTCATCGCCCGCAGTCGCGCTACACGCGAGGCTTACCTTGAACTGATCCGCGGTGCAGCCAGCGACGGTCCGATGCGCGGCAAGTTGCAGTGCGCCAACTTCGCCCACGGCGTGGCCGGCTGCGGCACCGAAGACAAGCATCACTTGCGGATGATGAACGCCGCCAACATCGCCATTGTGTCGTCCTATAACGACATGCTCTCGGCGCACCAGCCCTACGAAACCTTCCCTGAACAAATCAAGAAAGCCCTTCGCGAGATCGGCTCGGTCGGCCAGTTCGCCGGCGGCACGCCCGCCATGTGCGACGGCGTGACCCAAGGCGAAGCGGGGATGGAACTGAGCCTGCCGAGCCGTGAAGTGATCGCGCTGTCCACGGCGGTGGCGCTGTCTCACAACATGTTCGACGGCGCGTTGATGCTCGGTATCTGCGACAAGATCGTCCCGGGCCTGATGATGGGCGCGCTGCGCTTCGGTCACTTGCCGACGATCTTCGTGCCCGGTGGGCCGATGGTCTCGGGTATTTCCAACAAGGAAAAGGCCGACGTGCGCCAGCGCTACGCCGAAGGCAAGGCCACCCGCGAAGAGCTGCTGGAATCGGAGATGAAGTCCTACCACAGCCCCGGCACCTGCACCTTCTACGGCACCGCCAACACCAACCAGTTGTTGATGGAAGTGATGGGCCTGCACCTGCCGGGCGCTTCGTTCGTCAACCCGAACACGCCGCTGCGCGATGCCCTGACCCGCGAAGCGGCGTTCCAGGTGACGCGCCTGACCAAGCAGAGCGGCAACTTCATGCCCATCGGCGAAATCGTCGACGAGCGTTCGCTGGTCAACTCCATCGTCGCGCTCCACGCCACCGGCGGCTCCACCAACCACACCTTGCACATGCCGGCTATCGCCATGGCTGCGGGCATCCAATTGACCTGGCAGGACATGGCCGATCTCTCCGAGGTGGTGCCGACCCTGAGCCACGTCTACCCGAACGGCAAGGCTGACATCAACCACTTCCAGGCGGCGGGCGGCATGTCGTTCCTGATCCGTGAGTTGCTGGAAGCCGGTTTGCTCCACGAAAACGTCAACACCGTGCTCGGTCACGGCCTGAGCCGCTACAGCCAGGAACCGTTCCTGGAAGACGGCGAGCTGGTGTGGCGCGACGGCCCGATTGAAAGCCTCGACGAAAACATCCTGCGCCCGGTGGCCCGGGCCTTCTCGCCGGAAGGCGGGTTGCGGGTGATGGAAGGCAACCTGGGCCGTGGCGTGATGAAAGTCTCGGCCGTGGCCCTGGAAAACCAGATTGTCGAAGCGCCGGCCATGGTCTTCCAGGATCAACAGGACCTGGCCGATGCGTTCAAGGCCGGTTTGCTGGAGAAGGATTTTGTCGCGGTGATGCGCTTCCAGGGCCCGCGCTCCAATGGCATGCCGGAACTGCACAAGATGACGCCGTTCCTCGGCGTGCTGCAGGATCGCGGCTTCAAAGTGGCACTGGTGACCGACGGGCGCATGTCCGGCGCGTCGGGGAAAATCCCGGCGGCGATCCATGTCAGCCCCGAAGCGTATGTCGGTGGCGCGTTGGCTCGGGTGCAGGAGGGCGATATCATCCGCGTCGATGGCGTCAAAGGCACCTTGGAATTGAAGGTGGACGCCGATGAGTTCGCCGCGCGCGAGCCGGCCAAAGGCCTGTTGGGCAACAACATCGGCACCGGTCGCGAGCTGTTCGGTTTCATGCGCATGGCCTTCAGCTCGGCGGAGCAGGGCGCCAGCGCGTTCACTTCTGCCCTGGAGACGCTTAATTGAAACTGGCTTTGGTCGGTGACATCGGTGGGACCAACGCACGTTTCGCGTTGTGGAAGAACCACAACCTGGAAAACATCCAGGTGCTGGCGACGGCGGATTACGCCTGCCCGGAAGATGCCATCAACGTGTATTTGAGTGGCATGGGCATGGCGCCGGGGTCGATTGGCTCGGTTTGCCTGTCGGTGGCCGGCCCAGTGAGCGGCGATGAATTTCGCTTCACCAACAATCATTGGCGACTGAGCAACCTGGCCTTCTGCAAGACCTTGCAGGTGGAGAAGCTGCTGCTGGTCAACGACTTCTCCGCCATGGCCCTGGGCATGACCTGCTTGCGTCCCGATGAATATCGGGTCGTCTGCCAGGGTACGCCCGAGCCGATGCGCCCGGCGGTGGTGATTGGCCCGGGCACCGGGCTGGGCGTCGGCACGCTGCTGGACCTGGGTGAGGGCCGTTTCGCGGCGTTGCCGGGAGAGGGCGGGCATGTCGACCTGCCGATGAGCAGTCCGCGCGAGACTCAGCTCTGGCAACACATCTACAACGAGATCGGCCACGTCAGCGCTGAAACGGCCCTGAGCGGCAGTGGCCTGCCTCGCGTCTATCGGGCGATCTGCGCGGTGGACGGCCATGTGCCGGTGCTCGATACCCCCGAGTCGATCACCGCAGCTGGCCTCGCCGGCGATCCCATCGCTCTGGAAGTGCTCGAGCAATTCTGCCGCTGGCTGGGGCGCGTGGCGGGCAACAACGTATTGACGGTCGGTGGGCGTGGCGGCGTTTACATTGTTGGCGGGGTAGTCCCTCGGTTTGCCGATTTCTTCCTCGAAAGCGGCTTCGCCAAATGCTTCGCCGACAAAGGTTGCATGAGCGATTATTTCAAGGGTATTCCGGTCTGGCTGGTGACCGCGCCGTACTCCGGGCTGATGGGGGCGGGCGTGGCGTTGGAGCAGTCGGCGTCGGCCTCCGTCTGAAATAGGCTACCTGTGGGGGCGGGCTCGCTCGCCTCGCAGGTTGTGGTGTTTGCAGGTTCCGTCCATCAGGCATAATCCGCCCCAACCTAAACAGCAAGGACGATGCCCCGTGAGTTCAGTGAACAAATCGATTTTGTTGGTCGACGACGACCAAGAGATTCGCGAGCTGCTGGACACTTACCTCAGCCGTGCGGGGTTCCAGGTGCGCACCACGCCTGACGGTGCCGGGTTTCGCCAGGCCTTGAACGAGGCGCCGAGCGATCTGGTGATCCTCGACGTGATGCTGCCGGATGAAGACGGCTTCAGCCTCTGCCGCTGGGTTCGCCAGCACCCGCGCCAGGCGCACGTGCCGATCATCATGCTCACCGCCAGTTCCGACGAGGCCGACCGGGTCATTGGGCTGGAGTTGGGGGCCGATGATTACCTGGGTAAACCGTTCAGCCCTCGTGAATTGCAGGCGCGCATCAAGGCGCTGTTGCGCAGGGCGCAGTTCGGCCAGGAACGCACCGGCGGCGAAGTGTTGGCCTTTGACGAGTGGCGCCTGGACATGGTCAGCCATCGGCTGTTCCACGCTGATGGTGAAGAAGTGATTCTGTCCGGCGCCGACTTTGCCCTGCTCAAACTGTTTCTCGACCATCCCCAGGAAATCCTCGACCGCGACACCATCGGCAACGCCACCCGGGGACGTGAGCTCATGCCGCTGGACCGGATTGTCGACATGGCGGTGAGTCGCCTGCGCCAGCGCTTGCGCGACACCGATAAGCCGCCACGATTGATCCGTACGGTGCGTGGCAGCGGTTATCAACTGGCGGCCAGTGTGGTTGCCAGCAATGGTCATTGACGGAATCAAAAAACTGGCAAGGCGAGTGCCCGTGCCGCGCTCGCTGTTGGGGCGCATGCTGCTGCTGACCTTGCTGGTGGTGCTGTTCGCCCAGACGCTGTCCAGCCTGATCTGGGTTTCGCAACTGCGCGCGACCCAGCTCGAAGGCCTGGTTACCAGCGCGCGCAGCCTGGCTCACTCGATGACCGCCACCGTCAGCTACCTGCGTTCGCTGCCGGTGGCGTACCGCCCCTTGGTGCTGGACCAGTTGCGCAGCATGGGCGGTACGCGATTCGTCGTCACGCTCAACGACAAACCGCTGGGCATGGACGTGCTGCCGGTCACGCCGCGCAAGCTGGCTGTGCTCAAGGCCGTGGACGAGGTGCTGCGTCGTTCCCTGGGCAACAACGCCGACATTTCCGTCAAGTTCGTCAGCCCCGAAGACCTGCGGATTTTCAACGGCGGACTCAAGCTCGATGAGTTGCCCCGCTCTTGGGCCCATTACGCCTTGACCCTTGAACCGGTGAACCCGCCGGTGCTGGTCACGCAAATCCAGATGGCACCGGGCGAATGGCTGTACATTGCCTCGCTGCTGCCCGAACCCTATACCAGCCTCGAAGAACAGGACCTGCCCAAGCAACAGGTCGGCTTCATCGTGCTCACCAGCAGCCTGTTGCTGCTGTTCATCGGCTTGCTGGTGCATTGGCAGAGCCGGCCGCTCAAGCGCTTGGCGCGGGCGGCGCGGGACATGTCCCTGGGTGCCGAAGTGGAGCCCGTGGCCGAGGGTGGCGGCAGTGAAGTGGTGGAAGTGGGGCGCGCCTTCAACGCCATGCGCGAGCGCATCAGCCGCTACCTGACCGAGCGCAGCCAGTTGTTCAGCGCGATCTCTCACGATTTACGTACACCGATCACCCGGCTGCGACTGCGGGTCGAGCTGCTGGAGGACGAAAACCTGCAAGCCAAGTTCGGCCGCGACCTGGACGAGTTGGAGCTGCTGGTCAAGGGCGCGCTGCAATGCGTCAAGGACACCGATATCCATGAAAACATCGAGCCGGTGGACCTCAACCATGTGCTCGATTGCCTGGTGGAGCCTTATCTCGCGCCCAACGGCAACGGCCGGGTTACACAGGATGGCCGGGCGCTGGCCCCGTATCCCGGCAAGCCGCTGGCCCTCAAGCGTTGTATCGGCAACCTGATCGACAACGCCTTGAAATACGGGCAGAAGGCCCATCTGCATATCGACGACGACGAAACGGCGTTCGTCCTGCACGTTGACGATGAGGGCCCGGGCGTGCCGGAACAGCGCCTGGAGCAAGTCTTCGAGCCGCACTTTCGCTTGGCCGGGCAACAGCAGGGATATGGCCTGGGGCTGGGCATCGCACGCAATATTGCCCACAGCCATGGCGGCGAAGTGAGCCTGCAAAACCTGCGCGAGGGTGGGTTGCGGGTGACATTGCAATTGCCGCGCAGCCAGGATTAGCCGGGCTGTTTCGACTGATCGTTCCTGCGCAGGGCGTGGGAACGTTCATTATCAATGTCACGGATCGGTGACATAACTCGTCCCTTTCGTTACCTGTCGCTTGCCTTCCCTTGTTTAGACTCCCCGGGTCAGAACAACAAAAAAGGGACCTCGATGGATACCTTCCAACCGGCGTTCAGCAGTTGGCTGAATGCACCTGCCCACCAGCAATGGCTCGCCACCGAAGGCTTGCGCCTGTTGGCGTTCGCCAAGGCCTCGAAACTGCCCGACGGTTTCGGCAATCTGGATGAGCTGGGTCGCCTGCCGGCCAATGCGCGGGCCGAGACCATGAACACCGCGCGCATGACCCACAGCTTCGCCATGGCCCATATCCAGGGCCTGCCGGGGTTCGCCGAGCTGGTGGATCACGGCGTCCAGGCGCTTATGGGGCCGCTGCGCGATGCGGAATATGGCGGCTGGTTCGCTGCGGCCAATCCCGATGAAAACGACCTCGGCAAAGCCGCTTACCTGCATGCCTTCGTCGCCCTGGCCGCCAGCTCCGCGGTGGTGGCCCAGCGTCCCGGCGCCGAAGCATTGCTCAGTGAAGCGGTGCGGGTCATCGACGAGCATTTCTGGTGCGAAGAAGAGGGCGCCCTGCGCGAATCCTTCAACCGAGACTGGAGCGAGGAAGAAGCCTATCGCGGCGCCAACAGCAACATGCACGCCACCGAAGCCTTTCTCGGCTTGGCCGATGCCACCGACGACCCGCGCTGGCTGGCCCGTGCGCTGCACATCGTCGAACGGGTGATCCATGTCCATGCAGCCGCCAACGACCACATGGTCGTGGAACATTTCGACCGCGACTGGCAACCGTTGCGTGAGTACAACCACGACAACCCAGCCGACGGTTTTCGCCCATACGGCACGACGCCTGGGCATGGTTTCGAATGGGCGCGGCTGCTGCTGCACCTTGAAGCCGCGCGGGTTCGGATCGGCATGCTGACGCCGGGCTGGCTGGTCCAGGATGCGCAAAAACTCTTCGAGCAAAACTGCCGCCATGGTTGGGAGATCGATGGTGCGCCGGGCATTGTCTACACCTTGGACTGGGACAACCGTGCCGTGGTCCGCCATCGCCTGCACTGGGTGCATGCCGAAGCGGCAGCGGCGGCCAGTGCCTTGCTCAAACGCACCGACGAGGTCCAATACGAGACCTGGTACCGGCGCTTTTGGGAATTTTGTGACAAACATTTCATCGACCGCTGCAACGGCAGTTGGCACCACGAACTCGACCCGCAAAACCGCCCCAGCGCCGACATCTGGCCGGGCAAACCGGACCTCTATCACGCCTGGCAGGCGGTGCTGATACCTCGCCTCCCGCTGGCGCCCAGCATGGCGTCGGCCCTGGCGCGGTTATCCGCGCCTGCGCCTGTGTAACCATGTCGTGACATACACGCGTCCCTTCGTTACCTGCGAAGGGATATCCCCTGATTAGAATCCATGCAGCGCAAGCACCAGACTTGCATGCATAACAACAAGAAAGGTACTTCTAGATGAATGCGATTTCTCGCCTCGCTACTGTCATTTCTCTTGCTTCCTTGCTTCCCGTCGCAGCATTCCCTGTCAGCGCCCTTGCCGCCGAATCGAAAGGTTCCGTGGAAGTCGTCCATTGGTGGACGTCGGGTGGTGAAAAAGCCGCGGTCGATGTGCTCAAGGCCCAAGTAGAAAAAGACGGCTTTACCTGGAAGGACGGCGCTGTCGCCGGCGGTGGCGGCTCCACTGCCATGACCGTGCTCAAGAGCCGCGCCGTGGCCGGCAACCCTCCGGGCGTAGCCCAGATCAAGGGCCCTGACATCCAGGAGTGGGCGACTACCGGCCTGCTCGACACCGACGTCCTGAAAGATGTCTCCAAGGAAGAAAAGTGGGACAGCCTGCTCGACAAGAAAGTCTCGGACACCGTGAAGTACGAAGGTGACTACGTGGCCGTGCCGGTGAACATCCACCGCGTCAACTGGCTGTGGATCAACCCGGAAGTCTTCAAGAAAGCCGGCATCACCAAGAACCCGACCACCCTTGAAGAATTCTACGCGGCCGGTGACAAGCTCAAGGCCGCGGGCTTCATTCCCCTGGCCCACGGTGGCCAGCCTTGGCAGGACAGCACCGTGTTCGAAGCCGTGGTGCTTTCGGTCATGGGCGCCGATGGCTACAAGAAGGCACTGGTCGACCTGGACAACAAGGCACTGACCGGTCCTGAAATGGTCAAGGCACTGACCGAGCTGAAAAAAGTTGCGACCTACATGGACCCTGATGGCAAGGGCCAGGACTGGAACCTGGAAGCGGCCAAGGTCATCAACGGCAAGGCCGGCATGCAGATCATGGGTGACTGGGCCAAGAGCGAATGGACTGCCGCGAAGAAAGTCGCCGGCAAGGACTACGAATGCGTAGCCTTCCCGGGTACCGACAAGGCCTTCACCTACAACATCGACTCCCTGGCGGTGTTCAAGCAGAAAGACGAAGGCACCGCTGCCGGCCAGAAAGATATCGCCAAGGTCGTGCTGGGTGAAAACTTCCAGAAAGTCTTCAGCATCAACAAAGGCTCGATCCCGGTGCGCAACGACATGCTGGGCGACATGGCCAAGTACGGTTTCGACTCGTGCGCCCAGACCGCTGCCAAGGACTTCCTGGCGGACGCCAAGTCCGGCGGCCTGCAACCAAGCATGGCGCACAACATGGCGACCACGCTGGCGGTACAGGGCGCGTTCTTTGACGTGGTGACGAACTACATCAACGACCCGAAAGCCGACCCTGCCGATGCCGCCAAGAAGCTTGGCGCAGCGGTTCAGTCGGCCAAGTAAGGCAGCTACAAGCTGCAAGCTGCAAGCGTGCACCGGCTTTAGCTTGCAGCTTGCCACTTATAGCTGCACTTAGTCCCTATTCTCTGTTTTGGATTTCCCCATGAGTTCTGTTGCTGTATTCAGCAAGGCCTCGCCGTTCGATGCATTGCAGCGCTGGCTACCAAAACTGGTGCTGGCGCCGAGCATGTTCATCGTGCTGGTGGGCTTCTATGGCTACATCTTGTGGACGTTCGTCCTGTCGTTCACCACGTCGACCTTCCTGCCGACTTACAAGTGGGCGGGCCTGGCGCAATACGCGCGGCTGTGGGACAACGACCGCTGGTGGGTAGCGAGCAAGAACCTCGCGGTCTTCGGCGGCATGTTCATTGGCATCACCCTGGTGATTGGCGTGCTGCTGGCGGTGTTTCTCGACCAGCGTATCCGTCGCGAAGGCTTTATCCGCACCATTTACCTGTACCCGATGGCGCTCTCGATGATCGTCACCGGTACCGCTTGGAAGTGGTTGCTCAACCCGGGCATGGGCCTGGACAAATTGTTGCGCGACTGGGGCTGGGAAGGCTTCCGCCTGGACTGGCTGATCGACCCTGATCGTGTGGTGTACTGCCTGGTGATCGCAGCGGTCTGGCAGGCCTCGGGTTTCATCATGGCGATGTTCCTGGCCGGCCTGCGGGGTGTCGATCAATCGATCATCCGCGCCGCGCAGATCGACGGCGCGAGCATGCCGCGCATCTACTGGAAAGTGGTGCTGCCGAGCCTGCGTCCAGTGTTTTTCAGCGCCGTAATGATCCTGGCGCACATCGCGATCAAGAGCTTCGACCTGGTAGCGGCCATGACGGCCGGTGGACCGGGCTACTCCTCGGACCTGCCCGCCATGTTCATGTATTCCTTCACGTTCAGTCGCGGCCAGATGGGCATGGGCTCGGCCAGTGCCATCCTGATGCTCGGTGCGATTCTCGCAATCATCGTGCCTTATCTGTATTCCGAGCTGAGGGCCAAGCGTCATGACTAGTCTCGCTGCCAAACCCTCCATCAGCCTGAGCCGCATTGCGATCTACGCGGTGCTGATCCTCGCGGTATTGCTTTACCTGGTGCCGCTGGTGGTCATGCTGTTGACCAGCTTCAAGACCCCGGAAGACATCAGCACCGGCAACCTGTTGAGCTGGCCGACCGTGGTCAGTGGTATCGGCTGGGTCAAGGCCTGGGCCACGGTCAATGGCTACTTCTGGAACTCGATCAAGATCACCGTTCCGGCCGTGCTGATCTCCACCGCCATCGGCGCGCTGAACGGCTATGTGTTGTCGATGTGGCGTTTCCGTGGCTCGCAGTTGTTCTTCGGCCTGTTGCTGTTCGGTTGCTTCCTGCCGTTCCAGACCGTGCTGCTGCCGGCCTCGTTCACGCTCGGCAAGATGGGCCTGGCCAGCACCACTACTGGCCTGGTGTTTGTCCACGTGGTCTACGGGCTGGCGTTCACCACGCTGTTTTTCCGTAACTACTACGTGAGCATCCCGGACGCGCTGGTGAAGGCCGCACGCCTGGATGGTGCGGGCTTCTTCACGATCTTCCGGCGGATCATCCTGCCGATGTCGACGCCAATCATCATGGTCTGCCTGATCTGGCAGTTCACCCAGATATGGAACGACTTCCTGTTTGGCGTGGTGTTCTCCAGCGGCGACTCCCAGCCCATTACGGTGGCGCTGAACAACCTGGTCAACACCAGCACCGGGGCCAAGGAATATAACGTGGATATGGCGGCGGCGATGATCGCCGGGTTGCCGACCCTGCTGGTCTATGTGATCGCAGGCAAGTATTTCGTGCGCGGCCTCACGGCTGGCGCGGTCAAGGGGTAATCATGGCTACGCTTGAACTTCGCAATGTAAACAAGACCTATGGCGCGGGCCTGCCCGATACCTTGAAAGACATCCAATTGTCGATCAAGGAAGGTGAGTTCCTGATCCTGGTCGGCCCTTCGGGCTGCGGCAAATCCACCCTGATGAACTGCATCGCCGGCCTCGAGACTATCACCGGCGGCGCGATCATGATCGGCGACCAGGACGTCAGCGGCATGAGCCCCAAGGATCGTGACATCGCCATGGTGTTCCAGTCCTACGCGCTTTACCCGACCATGAGCGTGCGCGAGAACATCGAGTTCGGCCTGAAGATTCGCAAGATGAAGCAGGCGGACATCAACGAAGAAGTCGCGCGTGTTGCCAAGCTGTTGCAGATCGAACACCTGCTAAACCGCAAGCCCGGCCAGCTCTCCGGCGGCCAGCAGCAGCGCGTTGCCATGGGCCGGGCCCTGGCGCGGCGGCCGAAGATCTACCTGTTCGACGAGCCGCTGTCCAACCTCGACGCCAAGCTGCGGGTCGAGATGCGCACCGAAATGAAACTGATGCACCAGCGCCTGAAAACCACCACGGTCTACGTGACTCACGACCAGATCGAAGCCATGACCCTGGGCGATAAGGTGGCGGTAATGAAGGACGGCATCATCCAGCAGTTCGGCACGCCAAAAGACATCTACAACAACCCGGCCAACCTGTTCGTGGCGAGTTTCATCGGTTCTCCACCGATGAACTTCATTCCCCTGCGCCTGCAACGCAAGGACGGTCGCCTGCTGGCTTTGCTCGATAGCGGCCAGGCCCGTTGCGAGTTGCCGATGGGCATGCAAGACGCCGGCCTTGAAGATCGCGAAGTGATCCTGGGCCTGCGCCCGGAGCAGATCGTGCTGGCCGGAAACGAGCCGAACGGTTTGCCGACCATTCGGGCAGAAGTCCAGGTCACCGAGCCCACCGGTCCGGACACCCTGGTGTTCGTCAACCTCAACGACACCAAGGTCTGCTGCCGCCTCGCACCGGACGTTGCGCCAGCGCCGGGCGAAACCCTGACGCTGCAATTCGACCCATCGAAAGTGTTGCTGTTCGATGCCAAGTCTGGCGAGCGCCTGGGCGTGGCGGGCCAGCCACAAGCGCAAGCCCGAACCGACAATGTCGCGCAGTTCAAAGGCCGATGAGTAATAGAAGACGGAGCGGGCTTGCTCGCTCTCGGCAGGAGCCTGCGACGAGTGGGGGACCTCCCGTCGCAATCGTTGTAAACCGCGTTAGATAAAAACAGTTAATAACAATAAAGACGAGGATGTAGGGATGAAGAAGAAGAACAATGCCCAGCTTATCTGCCAGTTGTCAGCCGTTGCGGCGATGATGCTGGCCGGTAGCGCCCATGCGGCCGACGCGTTCAGCGCCGACTCGAAGTGGATGACGGGCGACTGGGGCGGTGAACGGACCAAGCTGATCGAGCAGGGTATCGACATCAAGGCTGACTTCGTCGGTGAGATGGGTGCCAACCTCGACGGCGGCTACAACGATGACAAGACCGCGCGTTGGTCCCAACAGTTTGGCTTGGGCGTAGCCCTCGACCTGGAAAAACTGCTGGGCTGGAATGAAACGGAAGCCAAGATTCAATTCACTCGCCGGGATGGTCGCAACATCTCCAACGACCGTATCGGTGATCCGCGTGCCGGCACCCTCAGCTCCTCCCAGGAAGTCTGGGGTCGCGGGCAGACTACCCGTCTGACCCAGTTGTGGATCAAGCAGAAATACTTCGACAGCAAGCTGGATGTCAAAGCCGGTTACTACGGCGTGGGCGAAGACTTCAACACCTTCCCTTGCGAGTTCCAGAACCTGGCCTTCTGCGGTTCTCAGGCAGGCAACTGGGCCACCGGCATCTGGTACAACTGGCCAATCATGCAGGCGGCGATCCGGTTCAAATACAACATTACGCCTGAGCTGTATGCGCAAATCGGCGCCTACAACCAGAACCCTTCGCAGCTGGAAAACAACAACCGCTACAAGCTCAGCGGCAGCGGCACCCAGGGCACCTTGATTCCGGTCGAATTGGTCTGGTCGCCGAAGATCAACAATTTGCCGGGCGAATACCGTGTCGGTTACTACAAAAGCACCGCCAAGGCTGATGACGTCCGCGAAGACGACAATGGCAATGACGCCGCGACCACCGGCAACGCCTACCGTAGCCACAGCAGCAAGGACGGCTACTGGTTCGTCCTGCAGCAGCAGCTCACCGCCCACAACGGTGACGCTACGCGCGGCCTGAACATCGCGGCCAACGCCACCTTCCATGACAAGGAAACCAACGTCGTCGACAACTACCAGTCGTTGATGTTTGTGTACAAGGGGCCGTTCGATGCGCGTCCTAAAGATGACGTCGGGATCGGTTTCTCGCGCATCCATGTCAACGAAGACGTGAAGAAAAACGCAGAGCTGACCAACGTTGCCAATGGTGTAAGCGACTACGACGATCCGCTGTTCTCGCCGTTGCGCAGCACTGAGTACAACTATGAAATCAACTACGGCTTCCATGTCACCAACTGGCTGACCGTGCGTCCTAACTTGCAATACGTGACTCACCCAGGCGGTGTCGATGAAGTCGATGACGCGCTGGTGGCCGGTCTGAAAATTCAGTCGGTGTTCTAACGCTGTTGCGATAAGCTCCTCTCTATGTGCGCATATTTGCGGACAGCCAAGGCTGTCCGCTTTTTTTTGCGGGGGGCGTTTGGTCGTGCGCAGAACCTGTGGCGAGGGAGCTTGCTCCCGCTGGGTTGCGAAGCGACCCCAAATCCATTCACCGCGGTGCTTCAGCCAGACCGCATTTGTCCGGTTTACGACTGCTTCGCAGCCGAGCGGGAGCAAGCTCCCTCGCCACAAAAGAAGAGTCGTACACAGTTGAATATCGAATGATTTCCAGGACTGCGGCCCATGCATGAGCATCCGCTACAACGCTTTTTCAGATCCTTGCGCGAGCGTCCGGTGTTTGCCTGGGAGCGCTATCAGCAGCGCGACGTATTGGTGATCGATCACCCGTTGTGCCAGGCGGTGTTCAGTCGCCAGGGTGCGCAGTTGCTGCACTTTCAGCCGCGCGGCCAGAAACCCTGGCTGTGGTGCGCGGCCAAGTGGCCACAAGTCGGCGCCATACGGGGTGGCGTCCCGGTGTGCTGGCCGTGGTATGGCCGTCACCCGAGCGAAAATGCCTGGCCGTCCCACGGTTGGGCACGTCTGGTCGACTGGAAGCTGCTGGAGAGCAGCAGCGATCTCGATGGCGTGCACTTGCACTGGCAATTGCAGCTTTGCGACTGGCAAGTCGATCTGTATGCCGACTTGGGCAAGGGTATGGAGCTGCGCTTGAGCACCGAGCATCACGACAGCCTGCCTTGCCAGTTGAGCCAAGCCTTGCATGCCTATTGGCGTATTGGTGACGTCGGCGAGGTAGCGCTGTCTGGGCTCGAAGGCGCGCACGGTTACGACCAGTTGAACCGTGCCGTTTGCCAGCAGGAAGGCGAGTTGCGGGTTGACGGTGGCTGTCAGCGGGTGTTCCAGCATGAGGGAGAATTGCAACTCAAGGATCACGCCTGGCAGCGCGAGTTGTGCATCGATACCGGCGATAGCGCCGACACGGTGGTGTGGCACCCCGGTACCAGGCCATTGCTGGGGGTGAGCTGGGATGAAGTCAGTGAGTTCGTTTGCGTCGAAGCGGCCAGTGGCGGCACCGAGAGCCTATGCCTGGCACCCGGGGAGCAGGCGCATTTGAGTTTGCAGGCGCGGGCGGGAGTTTAGTTCTGGATGACCTTTCCCACGCCCTGCGTGAGAAAGGTCAGGATGGTCAGTTGAACTCATCTCCCACCGGATACCGGCTGGCGTTCAGGCTTTCCTTGATCTTGCGCAGGTGCGGCTGGAAATCCACGCCTCGGCGCAAGGTCATGCCGGTGGCCAGCACGTCCAGTACGGTGAGTTGGATGATGCGTGAAGTCATAGGCATGTAGATGTCGGTGTCTTCCGGCAGCGGAATGTTCAGGCTCAAGGTGCTCGCCTTGGCCAACGGCGAGCCCTCGGCGGTCAGGCCGAGCACCGAAGCGCCGTTCTCTCGGGCGATGCGTGCTACTTCCACCAACTCGCGGGTACGCCCAGTGTAGGAGATGATCACGAACAGCTCGCCGGTATGAGCTACCGACGCGATCATGCGCTGCATCAGCACATCGGCGTGGGCGGTCACCGCCAGGTTGAAGCGAAAAAACTTGTGCTGGGCATCCAGCGCCACGGGGGCCGAGGCGCCGAGGCCGAAGAAGTGGATCTGGCGGGCCTGGATCAGCAGATCCACCGCGCGGCTGATCAAATTGGGATCAAGGGCCTGGCAGGCGCTGTCCAATGAGGCAATGGCACTGCCGAAGATTTTCCGGGTGTAGGCCTCCGGGTTGTCATCGGCTTCCACGGCACGGCTGACATACGCCGCGCCGCTGGCCAGGCTCTGGGCCAGTTGCAGTTTGAGTTCCGGGTAGCCGCTGACACCGAACGAGCGACAGAAACGGTTGACGGTCGGCTCGCTGACCGAAGCCGCCTGGGCGAGGGCGGCGATGCTGAAGCGGGTAGCCTGCTGTGGGTTGAGCAGGATTACTTCGGCCACCTTGCGTTCGGCCTTGTTCAGGTCTTCCAGGCGACTCTGGATTTGCTCCAGTAGATTTCGCACGCGGTCCATACAAGATTCCTAGAGAGACGGGTCTTTGATACGACCCTTTGCGGTGGCCTATCCTACTGATGGCTCCGACGGACCACCACTCGGAATCGGTATTTTTGGAAAATGTTGTGGTTATTACTACATTTTTCCTTGAGTGATACCTTGAAAAAAGGTATTTGTAGCTTAACTTGATAAAAGAACAAACATCATGCATTCGATTACGGTTGAACCGTGCACTTTTGCCTTGTTCGGCGCGCTGGGCGACCTGGCGTTGCGCAAGCTGTTTCCTGCCCTTTATCAGCTCGATGGCGCCGGCCTGCTGCACGAGGACACGCGAATCTTTGCGCTGGCCCGTGAACCCGGCAGCGAGCAGCAGCACTTGGCATTCATCACCACGGAGCTGCGCCGTTATGTCGGCGATAAAGACCTCGACGAAGCCGTGATCGAACGCTTCCTGGGGCGGTTGACTTACCTGCATGTGGATTTTCTCAAGGCTGATGACTACGTTGCGCTCGCTGAGCAGGTCGGCCAGACCCCACAGCAGGTCATCGCCTATTTCGCCACTCCGGCGGCGGTCTACGGTGCTATCTGCGAAAACCTGGCGAAAGTCGGCTTGAGCGAAAATACCCGCGTCGTGCTGGAAAAACCCATCGGCTCGGACCTGGAATCGTCGCGCAAGGTCAACGACGCCGTGGCGCAATTCTTCCCGGAAAACCGCACCTATCGTATCGACCATTACCTGGGCAAAGAGACGGTCCAGAACCTGATCGCGCTGCGGTTCGCCAACAGCCTGTTCGAAACCCAGTGGAACCAGAATTACATTTCCCACGTGGAAATCACTGTGGCCGAGAAGGTCGGTATCGAGGGCCGTTGGGGTTATTTCGACAAGGCCGGCCAGCTGCGCGACATGATCCAGAATCACCTGCTCCAGTTGCTGTGCCTGATCGCCATGGACCCGCCGGCCGACCTGTCCGCTGACAGCATCCGAGACGAGAAGGTCAAGGTGCTCAAGGCCCTGGCGCCGATCAGTCCGGAAGGCTTGACCACCCAAGTGGTGCGCGGCCAGTACATTGCCGGCCACAGCGAGGGCAAGGCCGTCCCGGGTTACCTGGAAGAACCCAATTCCAATACCCAGAGCGACACCGAGACGTTCGTCGCCCTGCGCGCCGACATCCGCAACTGGCGTTGGGCTGGGGTGCCGTTTTACCTGCGCACCGGCAAGCGCATGCCGCAGAAGCTGTCGCAGATTGTCATTCACTTCAAGGAACCGTCCCACTACATCTTCGCCCCCGAGCAGCGCCTGCAGATCAGCAACAAGCTGATCATCCGCCTGCAACCGGACGAGGGGATTTCCTTGCGGGTGATGACCAAGGAGCAAGGCCTGGACAAGGGCATGCAATTGCGCAGCGGTCCGTTGCAACTCAACTTCTCCGACACCTATCGCAGCGCAAGGATTCCCGATGCCTACGAGCGGTTGTTGCTGGAAGTCATGAACGGCAATCAGAACCTGTTTGTCCGTAAAGATGAAATTGAAGCCGCGTGGACGTGGTGTGACCAGTTGATCGCCGGATGGAAGAAGTCTGGCGATGCGCCCAAGCCGTATGCCGCTGGGTCATGGGGGCCGATGAGCTCCATTGCACTGATCACGCGGGATGGGAGGTCATGGTATGGCGATATCTGAATTGAAACTGCCCCGGGGCGTCACTGCCCTGGCGTTCAAGAACCCGGTGCTGTTGGCTGAAAGCCAGGCGCTGAACGTTGCCGAGCAACTGCGCGCGGCGATCGACGGCAATGGCACGGCGACCCTGGTGGTCTCGGGCGGTCGCAGCCCGGTGGCGTTTTTCCAGCACCTGTCCAAGCAAGCGCTGGATTGGTCGAAAGTGGTGGTGAGCCTGGCGGACGAGCGCTGGGTGCCGGTTGAACATGCCGACAGCAATGCCGGTCTGCTCAAGCGGTATCTGCTCCAGGGTCCTGCCGCCAAGGCCCGGTTCCTGAGCCTTTACAGTGCCAGCGCCAACCTGGAAGCGGCAGCCGAACAGGCCGATCGCCTGTTGGCCGAGTTGCCGCCTATCGACGTGCTGGTATTGGGCATGGGCGATGACGGGCACACCGCCTCGTTGTTCCCCGACAGCCCGAACCTGGCCAAGGCCCTGGATGAACAGGGTGCTCGCCGTTGCTGGCCGATGCTCGCACCGACCGTGCCGCACCAGCGCCTGACCATGAGCCGCGCCTTGCTGGCGTCGGCGAAACACAAGGTGCTGGCGATTTCCGGTCAATCGAAATTGACCACCCTGAACGCCGCGGTGGCCGGTGACGACGTCGCAGCAATGCCGATCCGCGCGTTTCTGCAACCTACGTTAGAGATTTACTGGTGCCCATGAACCAAGGATCAGCCGCTATGAAAAACCCATCCCCTACCGTTTCCATGGCGGACAAAGTGACGCTGATTGACAGCCTCTGCGCCAAGGCGCGGATCCTGCCGGTGATAACCATCGCCCGTGAACAAGACATCCTGCCATTGGCCGATGCCTTGGCCGCCGGTGGCCTGACGGCGCTGGAAGTGACCTTGCGTTCGCAGTACGGGCTCAAGGCCATCCAGGTGTTGCGCGAGCAGCGCCCGGAGTTGGTGACCGGCGCTGGCACGGTGCTCGACCGCCATATGCTTGCTGCCGCTGAGGCGGCCGGTTCGCAATTCATCGTGACCCCTGGCATCACCCGAGATCTGCTGGAAGCCAGCGTGCAGAGTCCGATTCCATTGTTGCCGGGGATCAGCAATGCCTCGGGCATCATGGAAGGCTACGGCTTGGGCTATCGCCGCTTCAAGTTGTTCCCGGCCGAAGTCAGCGGCGGCGTTGCCGCTATCAAGGCCTTGGGCGGACCGTTTGGCGAAGTGAAATTCTGCCCGACCGGCGGCGTGAGCCCGGCCAACATCAAAAGCTACATGGCGTTGAAAAACGTGATGTGCGTGGGCGGCAGTTGGATGCTCGATCCGGAGTGGATCAAGAATGGCGACTGGGCCCGTATCCAGGAATGCACCGCCGAGGCGCTGGCGCTGCTGGACTGATTGTCTTACCGAACTTCGTTGGGTGTTCTACGGCTTTACGGTGCGCTTGGTCGGCGCGCCGTTTTTTTTTGCCTGTATTTTTGCCACAACTAGATTCGGCTCAGGTCGGTCAGCGCTCGGGTCAAACGCTCGATATCACGGCCCAAGGTGATCAGCCCCGGCGTAATGCGAATGCACGGCCCAACGCTGGTCTTGCGCACCACGGTAAAAATCCCATAGTCGTCGAGCAGTCGATCGGCCATGGCCTGCTGGTCACTTTGGGCGGTAAACCGCATCGAGGTGATGCCGCAATAAAGACGGCGGTCGTCCGGCGTCATGACCTCGATGCCAGTCACATCGCGCACCGCGCTCACCCACATGTCCCGCAAGTAGCAGAGTCGTGCACCTTTGGCCGATGCGCCACCCAACGCACGGTGTTCTTCAAAGACCAGTGGCAGTGTCAGCAGGGCCGGGATGTTGGGCGTACTGTGTGGTGTGCGTGAGCGTATGTCGGTGGCGGGATAGGTGGCTTCGTCCATGTCCGGGTCGATGTCGGCCAGCCGCTGTGGCGCGATATAGAGAAAGCCCAGGGCCAAGGGGCCGCCAATCCACTTTTGCAAGTTGAACCCGGCGAATTGAATACCGAGTTTCTTCAAGTCGAATTCGATCTGACCCAAGGCGTGAGCGCCATCGAGAATGATGTCGACATCGAATTCCCGAGCCGCCTCGGCAATGGCCTGGACTGGCATTACCAGGCCGGTCAGATGGTTGACATAAGTCAGTGGCATCAGCTTGAGGCGGGGATAACGAATGAAGGTTTCTCGATACGTGCCGACCAGGCTGTCGAAACTGGCGGGGTGCGGGTGGACCAGCTCGATGACCTCCGCCCCGCGTTGGCGGGCCAGCCAGCGCATCGCACTCTTGACCGACTCGTATTCGACATCGCTTATCAAGACCTGGTCGCCAGGCTTGAGACCGTTGTAATTACGAATCAGCGTTTGCAAGGCGTCCACGGCGCTGGTGGCCAGCGCCACGGTAGATGGGGGGACATGGATCAGTTTCGCCACTTGGAGACGAATCGCCTCGCCATGTTCCAGATCAAAATGCTGGCGCACGTACAACGAGTTGCCGCGGTTGACCAATTCGATATTGCGTTGGTACTCCTCGACTACGGTGCGCGACATCTGTGCGAAGTAGCCATTTTCAAGATTGAGCGGCCCGCCGGCATCGACATCGTACCGATCGACAAAGGTTTCCCAGAAGCGTTCATCGTGGGCGCGTAGCGTATTTTCGGGCATGGCGGGCTCAATCAATCAATGGCAGCGGTCAGTGGCGAGGTTTAGGCAAGCCATGTTTAGCCCGCAGTGGGTCCAGCAGGTCTGACAAACCGTTGTGGTCGATCTCCTGCATCAGTGCCAGCAAACCGCCCAGTTCCCCCTTGGGGAAACCCTCTCGGGCGAACCAGTTCAAGTACTGGCCCGGCAGGTCGGCAAGGATTCGACCCTTGTATTTACCGAAGGGCATTTGGCGCGTTACCAGCAGTTCGAGCTTTTCCGGATTCATGGCAATTGTCTTGTTCAGGACCATCGGCAAAATACAGGCATTCTGCATGCAGGCCAAATGACAGATCATGCAAATAACGCGGATACAGATTCTTTGTTCGTATATAACTCATTGAATTTAAATGTATTTTTCTAAAAGCAAAGGCTGGCACGACCGATGCAACATTCGTTGCAGGTTTTTATTCACCAAGCAAAGGAACTGAAAAATGACTGACATCAATAAAGAATCCATTTCTGTCTTGAACGACCTGATCGAGACCAGCAAGGATGGCCAGGAAGGATTCAAGACCTGCGCTGAAGACATCAAGCATCCAGAACTCAAGGCGCTGTTCGTCAAGCGCGCTGCCGATTGCGCGACCGCAGCGGCCGAGCTGCAAGCCGCTGTTCGTTCCCTGGGTGGTGATCCGGAAACGTCTACCAGCGTTGCCGGTGATCTGCATCGTCGCTGGGTGGACGTGAAGTCGATGTTTACCGGCAAAGATGAGGAGGCGGTTCTCAACGAAGCCGAGCGTGGTGAAGACCATGCGCTGAAGGCCTACAAGGAAGCCATCGAGAAGATCAACAAGCACAACCTGGTGGGCATTCGTGATCTGGTGGAACGCCAGTTCCACGGCGTGCAACGCAACCATGATCAAGTCAAGGCCTTGCGTAACCAGGCACGCGCCAGCTGATACTCATGTGTGATGCGAAAAACGCCAGCTTGTCTGGCGTTTTTTTATGAAGGCAATCAGTGGAAATACGCGCAATAGTGTTTGTCGAATCCGTCAACAAACAACGCTGGACTCAGTTAGATAGCTAGCTAATAATTGCGCCACTTAACGCAATGTATTGTTACAACGTTCCCAGAAAAGAGTTTTTCCGTGCCCATCACCTTCCAGGCCCTGTTCGCTCCCGACCGCCTCGCGGTGCAGTTCGCCGTCAAAACCGTCCTCGGTGGTGGCCTGGCGCTGTGGCTGGCGTTGCGCTGGGGTTTGGAGCAGCCGTCCTGGGCTTTGATGACGGCGTTCATCGTCGCCCAGCCGCTGTCCGGAATGGTGGTGCAAAAGGGCTTGGCGCGGTTGGTCGGGACTTTGGTCGGAACGATCATGTCGGTCGTTTTCATGGGGCTGTTTGCCCAGGCACCGTGGTTGTTTTTGCTGGCGCTGGCGTTGTGGCTCGGCGTGTGCACAGCCTGTTCGACGCTGTTGCGCAGCGCCTGGTCGTATTCTTTCGTGCTGGCCGGCTACACGGTGGCGATCATCGCCCTGCCGGCCATTTCCCATCCGCTTGGCGTGTTCGATCAGGCAGTTGCCCGTTGCACCGAGATCAGCCTGGGCATCACCTGCGCCACGGCGGCCAGTGCGTTGCTCTGGCCATTGCGAGTCGAACGGCAACTGGCGGATCAGGCTCGCGCTGCCTGGCAGAGCGGCATGCACGCGGCCCGTGCGACATTGGCCGGCGATGCCCAGGCCCGCAAAGGTTTGCTGGAGATTCTCGGCAAGATCGTCGCGGTGGACGCCCAGCGTGAACACGCTTGGTTCGAAGGCAGCCTGGGTCGCCAGCGCGCTCGGGCCATCAGCGGTTTGAGCCAGAAGCTGCTGATGCTGCTACGTATTGCCCGTTCGGTGCGTCGGCAATGGAAACAGCTTGAGCCGGCGGAAGCTGAAGTGCTCCAGCCCTGGATGACGGAGGTGCAGCAGGCCCTGGACGCGGACAGCGCGACGCTACAGGCGTTGCGGCCTCGGGTTCTGGATGCGTCTCACGATCCCGGCATCAGCTCGGCGCAAAGTTACTGCCTGGCCCGTTTGGCCTTGTTGCTCGACACTGCCCTGGCCGCTTGCGCTGCGCTGTCGGCGGTGCAGGAGGGCAGGGAGGCGGCGGACCCGCCGCGAACCCTGGCGCCGCATCGGGATGTGTCCTTGGCCATGGTATTCGGCGCCCGCAGCGCCTTGGCGTTCTTGACGGTGTCGTGTTTTTGGCTGGCGACGGCCTGGCCCGCCGCGTCGGGTGCGCTGCTGCTCACCTGCGTGGTCTGCAGTCTGTTTGCCAGTCGCGAAAATGGCGCGCAGATCGGCATGAGCTTTTTGCGCGGCATTCTGCTGGCAGTGCCGACAGCGTTTGTGATCGGTGAAATCCTCCTGCCGCAATGGAGCAGTTTCGCGATGCTCTGCATGGCCATGGGCGTGCCGTTGTTCTTCGGCGCGCTGGGCATGGCCAAGCCGCCGCTCTACGCCACGGCCACTTCGTTCTGCCTGCACTTTGTGGTGTTGGTGTCGCCGCTCAACGCCATGAAGTATGACGTCTCGACTTTCTTCAATAACGCCCAGGCCATAATGATCGGCGTAGGTGCGGCGGTGTTGGCGTTCAAGCTGTTGATTTTGCGCAACCCGGCCTGGCACAGCCGTCGGCTGCTGGCCGCGACGCTGGACGATCTGGTGCGCCTGACCCATCGCAACCTGCGCGGGGCCGAGAGCTGGTTCGGCGGACGCATGGCCGACCGTTTGTTGCAACTGGCGCGGCATTATCCCGAACTGCCGGTGCCGGCGCGCAATCGTTGGGATGACGGTTTGTCGGGCCTGGACATTGGCGATGAGTTGCTGCACCTGCGCTTGAGCCTGGCCGTCGCCCAAGTGCCCGAGGTCCCGGCCCAGCGCCGCTATTTCGAAACGCTGGAGCAGGCGCTGGAACGCGGTCCGTCCGGTGGCCAGGCCGAGGCATTGGCCCAGGCGAGCGACGAGTATCTGCAAATGCTGTCGCAGCAGCCCTCCAGCGATGCGCTGAAGTTGGCGCAAGGCGCGGTCGTGCAGTTGCAGAACAGCTGGCGCGCCTGGTGCCGCCAGCACGAACCTCAACGTGGGGAGCACAGCCATGGGCTTGCGTGAGTGGTCGATCGGCGGGGTCTTGCTCAGCCCGTTCCTGATTTATGTGGTGCTGGCCTTGCTGGTGACGGGGGCGCTGCGCCTGCTGCTCAGCCTGGTGCCGGCTGGGCGCTGGATCTGGCATGAGGCGTTGTTCGACTGCGCCCTGTATGTCTGTGTCCTGACTGTCATTACCCTGGTCCTCGGGCCGTTATAAGGAGTTGAACATGCGTACATCCGTACGTGTTGCCGTCACGCTGAGCGTGGTGGCCGTGGCGATCTTCGCCGGGTTTCATTTGTGGCAGTACTACATGCTCACGCCCTGGACCCGGGATGCGCGGATCCGTGCCGACGTGGTGGTGATCGCTCCCGACGTATCGGGTTGGGTGCGCGAGCTCAAGGCCGTGGATAACCAGCAGGTCAAGGCCGGCGACGTATTGCTCAATATCGATCGCGAGCGTTTCGAGGCCGCAGTGGAGAAAGCCAGGGCGGTGGTCCAGACTCGCCAGCAGCAACTGAGCCTGCGCGAACACGAAGCCAGTCGCCGCGCCGCATTGGGTCCACAGGCCATCAGCGCCGAGTTGCGCGAAAACGCCCAGATCAACGCGGGGATTGCCCGTGGTGAACTGCGCGAGGCCCAGGCCGAGGCCAAGGTTGCCGAGCTGAACCTGGCGCGCAGCCAGGTCCTGGCCCCACGTAGCGGCCACATCACCAACCTGCGCCTGGCCGAAGGCAACTATGTGAACGCCGGGCAGCCGGTCATGGCGCTGGTGGATGACTCAACGTTCTATGTGCAGGCCTATTTCGAAGAAACCAAACTGCCGAGGATCCGCGTCGGCGATCCAGTCAAAGTCTGGTTGATGAGCGCCGGCCATGCCCTCGAAGGCCATGTTGAAAGCATCAGCCGAGGCATCACCGACCGCAATACCAACCCCGATGCGCAACTGCTGGCCGAGGTCGAGCCAACGTTCAACTGGGTGCGTCTGGCCCAGCGGATTCCGGTACGAATCAAGCTGGACAAGGTGCCGGAAGGGGTGAGCCTGAGCGCGGGGATGACGGCGAGTGTGCAGGTGCGGGAAGCCCAGCAATAGCCGCTGCGCTGCGAACTCCGTGGTGAGGGAGCAAGCTCCCTCGCCACGGGCATCATGTGCCATCAGCCGATGCTGATTGGCGGCAACGTCGGCAGTGTCACGGTCTGCTGTTTACGCGGGGCGAGAATCTCGGCCTCGCCGTCCACCACCAGTTCATCACGCTGGTTGAACACGCGGGTGGCGATGCGCACGCGAAATTTTGGCAGCTTCTCCAGGATCTCCAGGCGCACGGTCAAGGTGTCGCCGATCTTTACCGGTTTCTGGAAACTCATCTGCTGGCCAATATAAATGGTGCCCGGCCCAGGCAACTCACACGCGACCGCCGCGCTGATCAGCGCACCGCTGAACATGCCATGTGCGATGCGCTCCTTGAACATGCTGGCTGCGGCGAATTCGGCGTCCAGGTGCACCGGGTTGTGATCGCCCGACATCGCGGCGAATAACTGGATGTCGCGCTCTTCGACGGTCTTGCTGTAGCTGGCAGTCTGACCGACTTCGAGGGCTTCGTAAGGGATGTTGGTAACCTGGGTCATGTCTGGATCCTGGACGGGTAGAGGAAAACGCGGCAAAGCTACTCGCTGCGTGGCGGCCGCTTGTGACTCAAGGCCTGGGCAATCCAGGCCAGCACATCGGCCGTCACTTCATCGCGGTTGGTTTCATTGAACAGTTCGTGCCGGGCCTGCGGGTAAATCGTCAATTGCATATGTTGGTTGCCGGCGTCGCGCAAGGCGTCGGCCAGATCCTTCAGACGCTTGCCCTCGCTCACCGGATCACATTCGCCGCCAATCACCAGCAGCGGCAGGCCTGGATCGATCTGCGCGAGATTGGACGCTTTGCTGATCTGCTGCAACCCACCCAGCAGGTCGACCCACAGCTGATTGGTGCAACGAAAGCCGCATAGCGGGTCTCGGACGTATTTGTCCACCTCGGCCGGGTCGCGGCTGAGCCAGTCGAAAGGCGTACGCACGGGTTTGAATTTTTTGTTGAAGCTGCCGAATGACAACCACTCGATCAGCGCGCTACGCCCTGTTGCTCCCTGACGTCGACGCTCGAAGCGGGCGATCAGGCGCGCCGCACGGTAAAGCGCCACGGGTTGGAAGTTCGAACCGCTGAGAATCGCTCCGTGCAGGCTGGCGCTGTGGTGCAGCAGGTAGGCTTGGGCGATGTAGCTGCCCATGCTGTGGCCCAGCAGCAGGATGGGGATATCCGGATGCTGCTGGACGATGTGGTGATTAAGGCTCGCCAGGTCGCCGACGACCTTGGCCCAGCCGTCCTCGTCCGCGAAATGACCGAGGATGGCTTCTTCACCGGTCTTGCCGTGGCCACGCAGGTCCAGCGCATAGACGCCATAACCTTCGGCGCACAGCGCTTGCGCCAGGCGCCCATAGCGGGCGCTGTGTTCGGCCATGCCGTGGGCCAGCATGATCACCGCCGATGGGGCGGTTTCGGGCAACCACTGATTGACGAACAAGCGGCTATGGTCGGTCTCGGTCAGCCAGAGCGTTTGGTGGATCATGGCGGTTCCTTTGCACAAATCAGACGCAGCGTCGCTGCATTGTATAGCGCATCCGCTGCGTCTCGCCTGATCAGCTCTCGGCGAGGCAGGAAGATTCACACAATCTATGACGCAAGTTGCCATATTTGCCTGATTGGCCATAGCTGCTAGTGTCCCATGAGCTCCGCCTGTAAAAGCGATACGCAAGCGGTCCCGGATACGTTCAGGTAAAGAGGACAAAAACAATGCAGCCTGATTTCTGGAATGACAAACGCCCGGCCGGCGTGCCTTCGGACATCGAACACGGTGTCTACAAGTCGGTCGTCGAGGTGTTCGAGCGTTCCTGCAAGAAATTTGCCGACCGTCCGGCGTTCAGCAATATGGGGGTGACGCTCACTTACGCCGAGCTCGAGCGCTACAGCGCGGCCTTTGCCGGTTACCTGCAGGCCCATACCGACCTGGCTCCAGGCGATCGCATCGCGGTACAGATGCCCAACGTCCTGCAATACCCGATCGCCGTTTTCGGTGCGCTGCGCGCCGGGCTGGTGGTGGTCAACACCAACCCGTTGTATACCCCGCGGGAAATGCGCCACCAGTTCAGGGACTCCGGCGCCCGGGCGCTGGTGTACCTGAACATGTTCGGACAGAAAGTCCAGGAAGTGCTGCCTGACACCGACCTGCAATACCTGATCGAGGCGAAGATGGGCGACCTGATGCCCACCGCCAAGGGCTGGTTGGTGAATACGGTGGTGAGCAAGGTCAAGAAAATGGTCCCGGACTATTCGCTGCCCCAAGCCGTTTCTTTCAAGACCGCCCTGCGCCTGGGTCGTGGCCAGGGCATCAAGCCGTTGAACGTGAGCCTCGACGACATCGCCGTGTTGCAATACACCGGCGGCACTACCGGACTGGCGAAAGGCGCGATGCTGACCCACGGCAACCTGGTGGCCAACATGCAGCAGGCCCGGGCCTGCCTGGGGCAGATCGGCGACGACGGCCAGCCGTTGTTGCGCGAAGGCCAGGAAGTCATGATCGCGCCGCTGCCGCTTTACCACATCTATGCATTCACGGCGAACTGCATGTGCATGATGGTCACGGGCAACCACAACGTGTTGATCACCAATCCACGAGACATCGGCGGCTTCATCAAGGAGCTGAAGAACTGGCGGTTTTCCCTGTTGTTGGGGCTTAACACATTGTTCGTGGCGCTGATGGATCACCCGGATTTCAAGACGCTGGATTTCTCCAACCTCAAGGTCACCAACTCAGGTGGTACCGCGTTGGTCAAGGCTACCGCCGAGCGCTGGAAACAGCTCACCGGTTGCAGTATTACCGAAGGGTACGGGCTGACCGAAACCTCGCCAGTGGCCAGTGCCAACCCTTACGGCGGCAAGTCGCGCCTGGGTACGGTGGGTTTGCCGGTGCCGGGAACGCTGATGAAAGTCATCAGCGATGACGGTATCGAGCTGCCTCTTGGTGAGCGCGGAGAGCTGTGCATAAAAGGCCCGCAGATCATGAAGGGCTACTGGAACAAGCCTGAAGCTACCGCCGAAGTGCTGGACAGCGAAGGCTGGTTCAAGTCCGGCGATATCGCGGTGATCGACCCCGATGGATTTGTGCGTATCGTCGACCGCAAGAAGGACATGATCATCGTCTCGGGGTTCAACGTGTACCCCAACGAGATCGAGGACGTGGTGATGGCGCACCCGAAAGTCGCCAGTTGCGCCGTCATCGGCGTGCCGGATGAACGTTCGGGGGAGGCGGTGAAACTGTTCGTGGTGGCGCGTGAGTCGGGCGTCAGCCTTGAAGAGCTCAAGGCGTACTGCAAGGAGAACTTCACGGGGTACAAGATACCCAAGCACATCGTGCTAAGAGAGTCGCTGCCAATGACGCCGGTGGGCAAGATCTTGCGACGGGAGCTGCGCGACATCGCCTGAAGCCAGGGAGGTCCAGTAAAAACCCTGTGGGAGCAAGCGTGCTCCCACAGTGCTTTGAGGGAATTATACAAGACTTAGAATTTTTACTCTAAAAATGACTATTGCATATTCTTGAGTCAAGTTTATGACCGTAGGGGCCGTTTTTGGCTCTAGGCGACCCTTGGCAAAGCTGCTACTCTCGGCGCGCTTTTGTGACTTCTCGGCCTTTATCCAGCCAGATTCACCAACAGACACACACCAATAATAATCGCATCAAATGCGGTGAGAATTCGCGTTGCTGAGGAGTGGGGCTTCCATGATCGAAGACTTTTGGAAGGATAAATACCCAGCTGGGATTGCTGCCGACATCAATCCAGATGAGTATCCGAATATTCAGGCGGTGTTGAAGCAATCCTGCCAACGCTTCGCCGACAAGCCGGCATTCAGCAACCTTGGCAAGACGATCACCTACGGTGAGCTGTACGAGTTGTCCGGTGCCTTTGCCGCTTACTTGCAACAGCATACCGATTTGCAGCCGGGCGATCGAATCGCCGTGCAACTTCCCAACGTCCTCCAATACCCAGTGGCCGTGTTCGGTGCGATTCGTGCCGGGCTGATCGTGGTCAATACCAACCCGCTCTACACCGCGCGGGAAATGGAACATCAATTCAATGATTCCGGTGCCAAGGCGCTGGTGTGCCTGGCAAACATGGCGCACCTGGCCGAGCACGTGGTGCCCAAGACGGGCGTCAAGCACGTCATCGTGACCGAAGTCGCCGATCTTCTGCCGCCGCTCAAGCGTTTGCTGATCAACAGCGCCATCAAGTACGTCAAGAAGATGGTCCCGGCTTATCACTTGCCCAAGGCCATCAAGTTCAACGATGTGCTGAGCAAGGGCCATGGCCAGCCCGTGACCGAAGCCAACCCTGCCAGCGATGAAGTGGCCGTGTTGCAATACACCGGCGGCACCACTGGCGTGGCGAAGGGCGCGATGCTTACCCACCGCAACCTGGTGGCGAACATGCTGCAGTGCAAGGCGCTGATGGGCTCCAACCTCAATGAAGGCTGCGAAGTGCTGATCACGCCGCTGCCGCTTTATCACATCTACGCATTCACCTTCCATTGCATGGCGATGATGCTGATCGGCAACCACAACATCCTGATCAGCAACCCGCGCGACCTGTCGGCGATGGTCAAGGAATTGTCGAAGTGGAAGTTTAGCGGTTTCGTTGGCCTCAACACGTTGTTCGTGGCGCTGTGCAACAACGAAGCTTTCCGCAAGCTGGACTTCTCGGCGCTGAAGGTGACTTTGTCTGGCGGCATGGCCTTGCAATTGGCCGCGGCGGAGCGTTGGAAAGCGGTCACAGGTTGCCCGATCTGCGAAGGCTACGGCATGACCGAGACGAGCCCGGTCGCCACCGTCAACCCGATCCAGCACATTCAGGTTGGCACGATCGGTATTCCGGTGCCGTCGACGCTGTGCAAGGTCATTGATGACGCGGGCGTCGAGCTGCCATTGGGTGAAATCGGCGAATTGTGTGTGAAAGGTCCTCAGGTCATGAAGGGCTATTGGCAGCGCCAGGACGCCACCGACGAGATGCTCGACAGCGATGGCTGGCTCAAGACCGGCGACATCGCTGTGATCCAGCCGGACGGCTACATGCGCATTGTCGATCGCAAGAAAGACATGATCCTGATCTCCGGCTTCAACGTGTACCCCAACGAGTTGGAAGATGTGTTGGCGACCCTGCCGGGTGTGCTGCAATGCGCGGCCATCGGGGTACCGGATGAGAAATCCGGCGAGGCGATCAAGATATTCATCGTTGCGCGCCCGGGTGTCACCCTGACCAAGGAGCAGGTGATGGAGCACATGCGCGCCAATGTCACGGGCTACAAAGTGCCCAAGACCGTGGAATTCCGCGATGCGTTGCCTACCACCAACGTGGGCAAGATCCTGCGTCGCGAATTGCGGGATGAAGAACTGAGAAAGTTGGGGTTGAAGAAGTAAGCCCTCCACCCACAAAAAGCCCCGCTGAGTGCGGGGCTTTTTGTTACAAGGCGATGTCCTCGCGTGGGGCTGCCGTTGTGGCGAGGGAGCTTGCTCCCGCTGGGCTGCGTAGCAGTCCCATCCGGTCCGACTGATACACCGCAAGGGGCCGCTTCGCGTCCAGCGGGAGCAAGTTCCCTCGCCACAGGGACATCGGCGTCCTGGCGATCGGACTACAACCTGAATTGCGCGAAATCCAGGTTGGTGCCACCCGGCCGCATGTCTTGCAGGTAAGAATCCTTGTCGGCACTGAGTTCCAGGCTCAGGGCTGCCTTGCGTTTGCCCTGGTTGCGCACCTCAAGGTTTTCCATTTTTTCGCGAAGGAACACGGTCGGTACCTTCAGATGCAATAACTCGTCGGTGGCCGGCGTGTGCAGCAGCAGGTGAATCCATTCGTATTGCCCAATGGCCAGCCGGGCCACTGGAATGTCGAACCAGAAGATGTTGCGGTTGCGGTTCAGTTCGCTGAAATGACAGTTATTGACGCCTAGGACGGCGCCGCCCAGTTCTTGATTCCTGCGGGCGATGGCCTGCTTTTTATCGAGTTTCATAACGTTCCTACGGGATTGAAGCTTCAGGCCGCAGCCTGAATACGTTGAGCATTCTCGGGGGTGAATCGCCAAACATAAAGCGCAACCTGCATCTGACGATGAAATGCGCCGCGGAAAAAATGAAACTCCCTGCAAACGGCACCGGTCAACGCTTATGTAATGACTTTTCGTACAGTTATTCACAGGAGAGACATCATGGGTAGCACGAGCGATAAAGTGAAGGGCGTTGCCAACGAAGCTGTCGGCAACATCAAGCAAGGCGTCGGCAAGGCCACCGACAATGACCGCATGCGCGCCGAGGGCGTGGTCCAAGAGAAAAAAGGTGAGGCCCAGCAAACCGCGGGCAAGGCCAAGGATGCAGTCAAGAAAGGCGTTGACGAGGCATGACCGGCCTGTAAAAAAGCGATTTGGAACGGCCATCCGCGGGTGGCCGTTATCATGTCGGCTCGAACTGGCACCAGGGAAATTGTTTCAAAGTCGCCAAACAGGTTACTTTTGTCTTGGATAGCAACCCCGTGAGTCGCCAGGCGACCTTCCTTTTTTGCGGCGAAAGGAGACGCACATGATGTTCCCGGCCTTGAAAGGCTTGCCCCTGCACCGCGTGATGATGCGCACGGTGAAGGAATTTCTCGACGACGAAATGTCAACGTACGCCTCCGCTCTGGCTTACCAGATGCTGTTTTCGCTGTTCCCCTTCATCCTGTTCCTGATCGCGCTGATCGGTTTCCTGCACCTGCCGGACTTCTTCTCCTGGTTGCGCCTGCAATCGGAACTGGTTCTTCCGCCCCAGGCCCTGGAACAGGTCAACCCGGTGATCGACCAGCTCCAGCAATCCAAGGGCGGGTTGCTTTCGATCGGTATCGTGATCGCGTTGTGGACCGCCTCGGCCGGTGTGCGGCTGATGATGAGCGCAATGAACGCAGCCTACGATGTGGTCGAGGGGCGTCCGGCCTGGAAGCGCTTCCCGCTGTCGATTTTCTACACCATCGGTATCGCTGGCATGTTGCTGGCCGCCGCGGCGTTGATGGTGCTGGGGCCGCAGGTGATGGGATGGATTGCCGCCCAGGTCGGGCTGGAGGAGTTCATTGTCACCGTCTGGACCCTGGTGCGCTGGCCGATCATCGTGTTTCTGCTAATGGTGGCCGTGGCGCTGATCTATTACGTGATGCCCGACGTCAAGCAGGAGTTTCGCTTCATCACGCCAGGCTCGGTATTGGCCGTGGTGGTCTGGATCATCGCGTCCCTGGGCTTCGCGTTCTACGTCAAGACCTTCGCCGACTACAATGCTATGTATGGCAGTATCGGCGCGATCATCGTCTTGTTGCTGTATTTCTATATTTCTTCAGCGGTGCTGTTACTCGGTGCGGAGATGAATGCGGTGATCGAGCACATGTCCGCCGAGGGCAAGGACAAAGGCGAAAAAAACCCAGACGAGCATAGCCAAAAACAGCATGTGTCCGGTCTTGGTCGCGACCACTCTATCCCTCTCACTCATACTGACGAAGCCCGACCATGATCCGCGAAATCCTGAAGATGGGCGATGAACGCCTGCTGCGCATCGCGCCGCCGGTGCCGGAGGAGATGTTCGACACGCCGGAGTTGTGGCAACTGATCGATGACATGTTCCAGACCATGGAGAGCGTTGGCGGCGTAGGCCTGGCGGCGCCGCAGATCGGTGTCGACCTGCAATTGGTGATCTTCGGCTTCGAGCACAGCGAGCGTTATCCCGACGCAGAGGCCGTGCCGCAGACTATCTTGATCAACCCGCTGATCACGCCGCTGAGTCCGCTGATGGAAGAGGGATACGAAGGCTGCCTGTCGGTACCGGGCCTGCGTGGGGCGGTGGATCGCTACCAACACATCCGCTATGAAGGTTTCGACCCCAAGGGCGAAGCCATCGTGCGCACGGCTTCAGGTTTCCACGCGCGGGTGGTCCAACACGAATGCGATCACCTGATAGGTCGCTTGTACCCATCGCGCATTACCGATTTCAGCAAGTTCGGATTTACCGAAGTGATGTTTCCAGACCTTGACCCAGCGGCCGACGATTGATCGTCAGGGTTCTGCAGGTTCCAGCCCCATTGCAATCATTGGCTTGCTACGCGCGTATCGGCTCAAACGCTCAGCCATGGCGTAAGGCAGTTCGGGGTTGAAGCGGAACCCGCGCCGCTCATAAAAGCCGCGCAGATCCGGATGGCAGAATAACCACACTGGCTCGTCCATGCCGTTCACCGCCTCTCTGATCAACCGCGCCGCGATGCCCTGCGCGCGGTACGCCGGGTCAACAAACAACCCCGTCAGCCAATGCCCACCAGACACCGGTCGCAGGCACAGCGCCGCGATGATCTCATCGCGGCGCGCCACCCAGAGCTGCGCGTCGCGCACGGCTTTCATCGAGGATTGGTGGGCACGATAGAACTTGTTCATCAGCGGCCACAGTGGTTCTTCGAGCTGTGTGTAATGGATTTGTGGCATGGCAGGGGACGTTGGCGACGAGAGGAGGGCGATTATAAAAGAACGCCGGTGCAGCGATAGGTGTATACCTGGCTTACATCACGTATGACTGGAGTAAGTATCATGGCCAAAGGCATGGATTCAAAAAAAGCGGCAAAGAAAAAACCGGCGAAGAGTGCCGATGAAAAACGCGCCGACAAGAAAGCCAAGAAGGTGAATCTGTTCGGTCATTGAACCGCACCTTCCTGGCGGGCTAGAGCTTTGAGGCGGGACTGCAAGGTCCCGCTCAAAACCCGCTGGTGCGATCGTTCAAAGGGCGACGAGGAAAGTATCCAAGGCCGACTCTTTGTCGCTCGTGCGGCTCTGCTGGGTTTTCTCGATCTGGGCAATCGCCGACTTGTCCCGCATGCGCTGGGCGATTTCCTCGCCGACCGCCAATTGCTTCTCGGGCGGCATCGCCTCGTATTCCTCTTCGGTAATGCCCATTTCCTCAAGAATGCTGTCGCGCAGGCGTTGCTCAGGCGTCTTGCTCATGTATTCCTTGAACGCCTCCATGGCAGAGCTGCCAACTTTCCTCGCTTCGTCAGAGGCTGACGTGGCGACCGTTTGCAGTTGTACGCGGGTCTTGGCGAATGCTTCGTCGACCTTGTCGCTGATTGCAGTAGCGGCGTTTACCTGTTGGGTGGCTTGCCGAGAGATGGTCCCTTGGACTTGGGTGCTGCCCTGATTGGCCTGGGCCTGCACATTATCGCGCAGTGCTTGCAGGGCAGCGCTTTGCAGGCCGCTGGCGGCTTCGGCGGTGGGGTCTTCGCCCGGGCGTTTGAGGGGGAGGTTTATCGCTTGTTGTTTCGCACTGACCAACATGTTGGATACCTGTAGGTGATGGCTGAGCGATGGGCAGGAGCATTTCCCATGCCATCGTCGCAACGTCCCGTATTCCAAGGGCTACGGGGAAGATGCGTGCGGCGAAGGCGGCCAGTCCTTGCCGTTCGTCGGCATGGATCGACCGCTTCATGCCAGAACCGCTCAGGTACTTTCGCGAACCTTGAGTTCGAATCCCAGGTCAACCACCGGCTGGGTAATGCGATTGCCAGCCATCAACGTGAGCATCTGTTCAGCGGCGCGGCGGCCAATCGCTTCCCTTGGAGTGTTGATGCTGCTCAAGCGCGGCACCATATGGGCCGAGGCGGGCAGGTCGTTGAAGCCCAGGATCGATACCTGTTCGGGGACCTTGATGCCACAGCGCAACGCCTCGAGCAGGGCGCCGTGGGCCAAGTCGTCGTTGCCGAAGAAAATCGCATCGACGTCCGGGTGGCTGGCCAGCAATTGCAAGAACAATTCACCACCCAGGCCCACCGACGACGGACGCGGCGTCAGTACTTCCAGGTCCGGGTCGTAGCGTTCGGCTTTTTGCAGCGCACGACGGAAACCCTCGCCGCGCAGCAGCGTGCGTTGGTCCAGCTGGGCGCCAATATAGGCCAGGCGCTTGCGACCTCGGGAAATCAAATGCTCGGCGGCGGTCTCGCCGGCCTTGAGCTGGGAAAAACCGACGCAGTTGAGCCCGGCGCCGGGGTCCAATTCCATCATGTACACGCAAGGAATATTGCTGGCCTCGATCATGCGCCGGGCGCTTTCGGTACGGTCGAACCCGGTCAGCAGCAAGCCTCGAGGCTGATACGCCATGTAATTGCGCAGGAGGTCTTCTTCTTCATCTCGGGAATAGTGATAGTTGCCAATCACCACTTCGAAGCCTTTGGGCCGCAGCACGCGATGAATGGCTTCCAGGGTGTCAATGAACAGGAGGTTGGACAACGACGGCACCAGCACTACCACCGAATGGCTCTGGGCCGAGGCCAGTGCGCGGGCGGCGGGGTTGACGACGTAGTTGAGTTCCAGGGCGGCCTGGCGGACCTTGTCCACCAGTTCGGCGGCCACGGTGCTGACGCCACGCAGGGCACGGGAGGCGGTGATCGGACTGACACCGGCCAGGCGTGCGACTTCGTTGAGCGTGGGGCGACCGGTGGTGCGAGTATTCTTATCGTTTTTAGGGGCGGTCATCAGGGTGGCTTGCCAAACAAAAATCAAGGCACTAAGGTAGCGCTGTCTCGGCGCGGCTGCAAATGCGCGAGCAGGGTTTGCCTGATCCCTGTGCGCAAGTGCCGTGGACGTACATGCTGCAACCACAAAAATGACAAGAAGGCGTCGGCAACTTCTGCTTTTGCTGCGGTGTCATAACTGGCAAAGGTAGCGCTGTCTGCGCGCTGAGGTGTTACATGAATAATCCAATCACCGCCCTGGTCATCATGGGCGTTGCCGGTTGCGGCAAGACTTGCGTCAGCCAGGCCCTGTGCCAATTGAGCGGCGCCACCGCCATCGAAGGCGACACGTTCCACCCTGCGGCCAACATCCAGAAGATGAGCGCCGGTATTCCCTTGAACGACGACGACCGTGCCGGCTGGCTCGACAGCCTGTGCGATGAGTTGCGCCGTGTCGACGCCACGGGCGAACGTCCAGTGCTGACCTGCTCGGCCCTCAAGCACAGTTATCGCGAGCGTCTGCGCAGCGCCTTGCCCGGCCTGGGCTTCGTATTCCTTGAACTGACCCCAGAAGTGGCCGCTGACCGCGTTTCCCATCGTCCCGGCCATTTCATGCCGTCGACCCTGATTGACAGCCAGTTCGCCACCCTTGAATCCCCTGTCGGCGAGCCCCTGACCCTGGCTCTGGACGCGTCCAGCCACAGCATCGACGAATTGGCGCGCCAGGCTTACGTCTGGTGGTTGGCCCACGGTTTGAAGCTCGCCGGCTGAGTTTCAAGAAATTTGCGTCAGAAAGATAGCGCTGTCCCGACGGCTTGAAAATAACTGCTTCAATAACAACAACAAATCAGGAGACACCTCCCATGTTCGGCATGTCCCACGAGACGTTCCTACTGCTTGATGCAGTGGTCACGGTGATCGGACTCATCGTCCTTATCACCAAGTTCAAATTCCACCCGTTCATTGCACTGACTATCGCCGCCGCGTTCCTCGGCCTGACGTCGGGCATGCCGACCGGCACCATCATCAAGGCGTTCCAGGACGGCTTCGGTGGCGTGCTCGGTTTTGTCGGCATCATCCTCGCGCTGGGCACGATGCTTGGCAAGATGATGGCCGAGTCGGGCGGGGCCGATCAGATCGCCCAGACCCTGATCCGCGCCTTCGGCAAGGACAAGGTGCAGTGGGCGATGATGTTCGCGGCGTTCCTGGTGGGCATCCCGCTGTTCTTCGAAATCGGCTTCGTGCTGCTGATCCCGCTGGTGTTCATCGTGGCGCGCCGCACCGGCGTGTCGATCATCAAGATCGGTATCCCGTTGCTGGCCGGCCTTTCCGCGGTCCACGGCCTGGTGCCACCGCACCCGGGTCCGTTGTTGGCGATCGGCATCTTTGGCGCTGACATTGGCAAGACCATTCTCTACGGCCTGATCGTCGCGCTGCCGACCGCCATCATTGCCGGGCCGATTTTCGGTACCTTCATTGCCAAGCACATCCCCGGCCATCCGAACCAGGAACTGGTGGATCAACTGGCGCGCGAGACGAACGCCGCCGAGCTGCCAAGCTTCAGCATCACCTTGATCACTGTGTTGTCGCCGGTGTTCCTGATGTTGCTCAAGACCTTCGCTGACGTGGCGCTGCCGGACGGCAACCTGTTCCGCGTCTGGATGGACATGATTGGCCACCCGATCTCGGCGTTGTTGCTGGCGTTGCTGTTGTCGTTGTACACCTTCGGCTACAAGCAAGGCATCGGCTCCAGCCAGATGCTCAAATGGCTGGACGCAAGCCTGGCTCCGACGGCCGCGATCATCCTGATCATCGGTGCCGGTGGCGGCTTCAAGCAGATGTTGGTGACCAGCGGCGTGGGCGATGTGATCGGCCATATGGCGGTCAGCGCGCAGATCTCGCCGATCCTGCTGGCCTGGCTGGTGGCGGCGGTGATTCGTATTGCGACGGGGTCGGCGACGGTGGCAACCATTACCGGTGCCGGGATCGTGGTGCCGGTGGTGGGTATGATGCCAGGCGTGAACCGTGAACTGCTGGTGCTGGCGACCGGTGCTGGCTCGTTGATCCTGTCTCACGTCAACGACGCAGGCTTCTGGCTGGTCAAGCAGTACTTCAACATGACCGTGGCCGAAACCTTCAAGACCTGGACCGCGATGGAAACCATCCTGTCCGTGGTGGGGCTGATCTTTATCCTGCTGTTGTCGCTGGTGATCTAAGCCGCGACTGACAATCTGTGGCAAGGGAGCTTGCTCCCTCGCCACATCAGCGGTTGTTATTGGCTGTCAGGCTTGTTTGCCAGCCAAGCCATCCGCCCGGAACATCCCACGGATCCCGCGCACCGCCTGGCGGATCCGGTCCTGGTTTTCGATCAGCGCGAAGCGCACGTGATCATCGCCATATTCGCCGAATCCCACCCCCGGCGAGACGCAGACCTTGGCTTCAGCCAACAGCTTCTTGGCGAATTCCAGCGAACCGAGGTGGGCATAGGCCTCGGGGATCTTGGCCCAGACATACATCGACGCCTTGGGATTCTCCACCATCCAGCCCAGCTCATGCAGGCCCTTGACCAGCACGTTACGACGTTGGCGGTATTGCTCGGCGATGTCGCGCACGCATTGCTGATCACCTTCAAGGGCGGCGATGGCGGCAACCTGCAGCGGGGTGAAGGTGCCGTAGTCGTGGTAACTCTTGATCCGAGCCAGGGCATTGACCAGTTCCGGGTTACCGACCATGAAGCCGATGCGCCAGCCGGCCATGTTGTAGCTCTTGGACAGGGTGAAGAACTCCACCGCAATGTCTTTCGCGCCGGGCACCTGCATGATCGACGGGGCTTTCCAGCCGTCGTACACGATGTCGGCGTAGGCCAGGTCGTGGATGACCAACACGTCGTATTGCTTGGCCAGGGCGATGACCCGCTCGAAGAAATCCAGCTCCACGCACTGGGCGGTCGGGTTGGACGGGAAGCCCAGGATCATCATCTTCGGCTTTGGAATCGAGCCGCGAATGGCCCGCTCCAACTCATCGAAGAAATCCACGCCAGGCACCAGCGGCACCGAACGCACCTGGGCGCCGGCGATCACCGCGCCGTAGATGTGGATCGGATAACTGGGGTTGGGCACCAACACCGTGTCGCCCTGGTCCAGGGTCGCCAGCATCAGGTGCGCCAAGCCTTCCTTGGAGCCGATGGTGACGATGGCTTCGGTTTCCGGGTCGATGTCTACCTCGTAGCGGTCCTTGTACCAGCGCGAAATGGCGCGGCGCAGGCGCGGGATGCCTTTGGAGGTGGAGTAGCCGTGGGTGTCTTCACGTTGGGCGACGGTGACCAGTTTGTCCACAATGTGCGCAGGTGTGGCGCCGTCGGGGTTACCCATGCTCAAGTCGATGATGTCTTCGCCGCGCCGACGCGCAGCCATCTTCAGCTCGGCAGTGATATTGAATACATACGGGGGGAGTCGATCGATGCGCGCAAAGCGGCGCGGCGAACCTTGTTCGGCCATTGTTGCCTCGAATACGTGAGCGCCCGGAACCGTCCGAGCGACGTCGGCCACTGCGGTGGCCTGCGGCGCAAGATAATAGGGCCGGTGGTAGATTGTCCAGTAGCGGCGCCGAACTATTTTCGACGACACTGTGGCGCTGCTGTGGCGCCATCGAGGCGTCCTGTCGGCGGTTGAAATACGTCTTACCCAATCCTGATGGAACGAATAATGGAATTTTCCAGCGGCTTCCTGCTGAGTCTTTCACTGTGCCTGGACATCGGCGTGGCCAATATCGCGATGATCACCTTGGCGATGCAGCGCGGCTATTTCCAGGGGTTCGCCCTGGGCCTGGGCACCTGCGTGGGGGATTTGATCTACGCGGTCCTGGCGCTGGCGGGGATGACCGTGTTGCTGCAATACGAAACGGTGCGCTGGGTGCTGTGGATCGGCGGCTCGGTGCTGCTGTTGTATTTCGCCGCGAAAATGGTGCATTCGGCGATCTATCACAGCGCGTTGCTGGCCGAGGCCGGCGAGGTCCGGGGCCACTCGCCACGCCAGGAGTTTTTCCGCGGGATCTTCCTGGCCATGTCGTCCCCCAGCGCCATCCTCTGGTTCGCCGCGGTGGGCGGGACGCTCATCGCCCGCTCCGGGGGTGGAACGATGCTCAGCTCGGCGCTGTTCCTGGGCGGATTTCTCTGTGCCGGGCTGCTGTGGAGCGCGGGCTTGTGCCTGGCGGCGACCCAAGGCGGCAAATTGTTGGGCGACAAGTTGCTGCGCTACTCTTATTGGGCATCCGCAGCGATCTTCTGCTATTTCGCGGTCTATGTGGTCGTTTCTGGTTACAACGAGTTTGTAGGAGAGACTACCGCAGTCGTCCTGCCTGGACTTTGACAAGCGAAACGGCCTGGCAATCACGGTTTGGCTTCTATACTGCCAAGCCCGACTTCAAGTTTTCCGGAGTGTTGAAACAATGGAAACGCAAAAACGCGTTAATGCAATCGAGCCGCGCTTTGAACAGGGACGCTTTCAGCTCATCGCCGGTTTCGGCGCGCGTTTTACCCAGGACACCGCCCAGGACATCCCGCTGCTCTGGGAAAAATTCCTGCCTTGGCTCGGTAAGGTGCCAGGTCAGAAAGACGAAGTGACCTACGGGGTGTGTTGCAACCCGGACGGCCAGGGTGGCTTCGAATACATCGCCGGCGTGGAAATCAGTCGGCTCGACGACCTGCCGGAGCAATACCGCTGGATCGAAATCCAGCCCGGGCCCTACGCCGTGTTCGAACACAAAGGACCGCTGAAAAGCCTTCCGGACACCTTCCAATACATTTGGAAAGAATGGTTGCCGCAGTCCGGCCACCAAGCAGCGGACGAACCTGAATTCGAGCGCTACAGCGACGACTTCAATCCCAGGACCGGTGAAGGCACGCTGGAAATCTGGATTCCGCTCAAAGCCATCTGATCGAGGCATACCGGCGGGGATACATCCCCGCTTGGCAACGCTTAGCTTTGTTCTACGCTCCTAGAAGTATGTTTCGCACTGAGCTGATGGCTTTATCGAGGACGGCTTCTTCACTGAGGTCGGTCGTATCGATGCTTATCCAGTTTGCTAAACCACACAGCTCATAACTGGATCGGACCTGATTTTGATAGGTGATGAAGCTGTTAAAACGATCCTCATTGCCACCATCATAGGCGCCACTCTCGCTAAGCCGAAAAGCCCCTTTCCGTTGCGCCGCGCGAGCTGGATCAACGTCCAAGAAAATGACCGCATCCGGAGTTCTGATCGTCGAAAATATGGTCAAAGCTTCTTCTGCCAAATCGGAATTCTTAAGTAAAAAACGAGCCAGATATTTATAGTACCAACCGTCGGCAATGCAACTGATTCCAGCGTTGATTAAGGGAGTAATGGCCGCGTAATCGGTAGCTTGAAACCAAGCAGCTATTAAATTTATCCAATGCCTGTCACCCAGCTGATCCAGCGGGGCATCGTCTGGGTACTCCCAGAGTATTTCGCGAATACGAGACATGTGGAATTCTGTATATCCAGACGTTACCGGTGGTCGGTTCTTGTCTATGTAGCTAAGGCCGGGAAAGGAGTCGAGCATTTTACTATATGTTGCTCTTGCTATCGTAGATTTTCCCGCACCATCAGTGCCTTCAAATGCAATAAACATTGATCGTTCAGTTGAGTTGTTCATGCGAATCCCTTCAGATAGGCTTCAGTGTCCAAGGAGTTGCGGCCACTTCCCTCAATTAATGGTTTGAAGCCCTCCCTCTGGTATATCTCCGACATTTTTTTTCCAAGCGATTTCAAAAAATCTAATGAAGGGCGCTGCCGGCTGGCGTATTGAGAACCGGCATCAGGATGAAACACCGCCACAGCAGGTACTACTCCCATTTCACCGAAGTACTCGATTCCTTCGATAATCGATTCTAATGGCTCCATCCCCGCGACGAACCCAGCGTAAACGTTACCGCGCCCCAACACGTCCACCGCCGCTTCGAAAGCTGCAAGAAAGCGTTCACGAGTGAAATCACGAGATTTTCCGGGACAGACCTTAGAGAATAATTCGGGGTCGAATACTTCCAGGCTCATCGACATATTGTTTCCGACTGTTTTAAAACGCTCGAAAAGGCGGAAGTCTTTAGGAGGCATGGAAATCAAGTGATAATCCAATGTGCTGTTTGCGTCGGTATTTTTTATTCGCTCAAGGAGATCTAAATGTATTGAGTAGCCTTTGTCATAGTTTGGAATTGTGCCGCCGTTTAATAGAACCCTTCGATATCGATTACTCTCCTTGGTAATGGCCATGGCCACAGCCTCACCTGCCAAGCTGCCCTTTATTCGCATCTTGTGATCAGAGAAAACCTTTCTCGCAGAACCTAACGAACAAAACTTACATTCATGGCCGTCATTGAAATAGTAGCAATGGCCTGGCGAGAAAATGCCGAGAGTCGAGTTGCCATATGCGGTTAAATGTTGTTCGCATAGTTCGCCATTGCTCAGGTGCGCTCCATAAAATTCGGGTCTCTTGGGGAATGTGATTTCAATTGTTCTATTTCCTTGTTTGAGAATGGGAGTTTTCTGCTCCAAGATTATCAAGTAATCTGAACTTGGATTGTAGTTGGCTGCAACTATGATTTGTTTGTTTAGAATGAGTTCTTGCGGAGTGCGAATATTTGAACTAACGATGACGCTGTCGCCCGTACCGTAAGCACGTCTTTTTTCAATGTGATCAGTCGCAGCTTTGAAATACTCAAGGAACTCTCGGGAGAAATTTACGCCATGGCATAATATTTCAAGTTTAAGATTGACCATGTCGATTAACATAAGCTATGCCTCTATCATCTAGTTGAATATCATATGATAAGTTCTATTAGTTGTGCGGATGACAACGCGATCAATGTGCCCCTGTCAGTGAGCGATTCTTCTGATGGGGGGAGGGAGTATCTTACTTCTCCTGTGCCGTCAAACATTGCACCACCTGCTTCTTTGAGAATCAATTCTGCCGCGGCAATATCACAGCTACGTTCGTGTCCTGGTGTGCTGACATCAATAAAAGCGTCAAGGATGCCAGCAGCGATCAGGCATATTTCTAACGAGGAACAGGAATAGATGCGGACTTTATTTGCGCTCCATAATAGGTTGTCAATTATTTTTTTCTGGCTGTCTGTGTTGGGGCGGTGAAATGAGATGCGCATATCATCTATATGGCTGACTTTTCGAGTCTTCAATCTTTTTACAATAATGGGTGACTGCAAATAAGCCCCTTCACCTAGTGCTGCGGTAAAAACCACATCTCTCGATATGTCGTAAACCCAGCCGAAAATATAAGAGCTGCCGTGGTAGAGCGCTACGCTGGAAGTATAGGAAGGAAATCCCAGCATGGCGTTGTGTGTGCCATCTAAAGGGTCTATGAGGAGGGAGAAGTCTCCGTGGTTACCAAGTACAATTTCTGAGCTGCTGTCCTCTGAATAGATTGTTATGTGTGTGTCGATATTGGATAAGCTATTTAGCAATATTCTTTGGCACTCTACGTCGTACTCGGTTAGTGTGGTGTTAAAGATATCCTCTAGGTGAGTGCTAGGTAGGCAAATTAGCGTGCCCGCCCAATAGCGACGTAATTCTTTTCTTGCTTCATAAAGGCATTCTTCTAATTGGTAAATGTGTTTTTTACTAAATAGAGGTCTCATGTCGATGGCCCGTTATAAGTTGTTTGTGCCAATGGTTTCTGTCCAGTTTTGAGGCGTGAGTTTTTACTTCGTACAATCGACCTGCATAGACCGCATAGTCGGCGCTCATGAAGGCGCCGAAAGATTTTGGAAATAACGCTAAGGTCTTTATGTTGACTTTGTATCCTAAAGTACTTCTGATTAAGTTTGCTGCTTGTATTAAGCTTCCTCCGGTATAAGATTTGTCTATGATCAGCCAAGATTCATCTGTTAGAGGCGGTGTTGGAAATATGTCTCGGAAGGCATTGTTTCTTGAAAGCATGCCAGCATCGTTTTGTCGATGAATCTCCGAAAAAAAGACATTGCTATCTCCCGTTGCGGCCATATAGCCAAGCGCAAGTGGTAAACCAGCTGATAATAAAAATAATTTGTTGTCCGATATCTGTTCAATTTCGTGCCAAATATCATGGTCTTCATAAATGAATCTAGTATTAAGGGAGCTGCTGCTGTTCCAATGCTCATGCGAGATGTAGCTACTATAGAACGCGCAAAATTTATTGTGAAAATTCAAGGTGGCGTCACTCGTGTTTATGAGTGGCAGGTCTTTATTAATGCCGCGCACCGCTCCTGGCTCATTGGTGGGAAAAATACCTTTGCGTAGGTGCAGGAACGCCTGATTGATAAGTGTTTTTTTATCTCGATTAAACGAGCTTTTGAAGGCCCCGCAATAGCTATTTCTGGCGATAATCCATCACCTCTTACCCTGCAGATTTCTCCATGAGCCCAATTTCGCGTCCATACGTCTAAATAATCCCATATTCGCACAACGGCTTGTTCTGTCATTCCATCGTAGATTCGCTCTAGATTACTGAGGTCACATACCATCTCTTCAGGATGGCGAAGATCGAAAGAAGCTCTTTGAAGGTGGCAGCCGTTCTGTATGGCATGTCGGTAGGTGTAATAATCACTAGTCTTGACACCACTTAATGTCCTCCATGCATGATGTCGGCTAATAATAGTGATGGGGACCGTGTGATGGTCTGATGTGTGTGACGTAGGATTTGCGTGTTTCATAGTTTAACTCGCAATCGTATCAGAGATTTTGGAGGTTGGGCGTTGCTTTATTTGCCGGTGAGGGTAGTGGTGAAATTTGTACGTCAGGCGCCAAGTTAAAAGCAGCATCAAGAGCAATGAGCAAATGACCAAGGCTAAAAATATAGAGTGCACGCTGTCGTCATAAAAAGACAACAGACCAATAGCACAGATAATGCCGACGATGTTTAGCGACGACACTGTTAGCAATGTTGGGACCCAAAAGTCGCCCATGCCTCTTAAAGTCATTCGGGTGATCACGTAAATATATTCGAATGCTAGAAAGGGGATGGAGATCAGAATGTTTTTTTCGATAAGTTTTCTGGTTTCTATGTGAGAGGTGTAAATTATAGAGATATAGTCGTTTAGAAAGTAACAGACCAGTAGTACGGGTGCAATTGTAAATAATCCAAGTTTAAGTCCATGAGTATAGGTTGCGCGCAAAGAGTCGAGGTCTTTTTGGATGTGGTGTCGAGCGCATGCGATTCCTATCGCGTTTCCCATTCCAATTGCGATCATATATACAAAGCTGAGAAAGTTAAGCGAGGCTTGGTACGCTGAAAGGCTGAAGTGATCGAGGTTGTTCGATATGAGGGAGAGCAGAAAAAATAATAGGCTTTCTCCTCCGATGCACAACGCTAGTGGTAGCCCATTTATCAGGTATTTTTTATATTTTCTTACGGGTATATGTCTTGAGTGCTGGAATTCAGGAATATATTTGTGAATTTCTTTATTGAAAAGTACGAGGGCTGCGCCAGCAAAAAGCCATCTTAGGTTGGAATAGATTAGCGTGAATTTTATTAAGTCTATGTCTGCATTGGTCGTTATTAAAATGATACAGGTTAGACAAAAGATGGCGTTTAAAGTCCAGATGTAAATGAGTTCGTATTCTGTTTTTTTAACGGTGGTGAAAAAATTGAAAATAACAATCTGCAAATATGAGGCAGGTAATGAAAGAGAGAGTGTTAGAAGGGCGTGAGCTTGTTCTGAATTGCTTCTGTCGGAGGGGGAGATATAGACGTAAAGCGCTAATCCAATCGCGATCGATATGCCGAGTAGATATGCGAGTCTTAGAGAAATTATTAAGTGCGCCTCGGTCTCATCTGCGTTAAGGTTTGCGGATCCGGCGTCCGCAGTTAGCATTATTGAGAAAATTCCAATTCCAACTACGGTCAGGAAAGAGATATAGGCCCATGCGAGTGATGCATGGCCAAGAGAGTTAACCATGTAGTGGCCAGCAAAGGATAGATAGAGAAGTGGGGCCGTCAGGTCGCCTAGCCTTGATGCTGTTAAAAAAATGGCAGTTCGGGTGACTTCCATCTGGGTCCACCGCTAATTATGTACTACCTAGAAAAGTGGAGCGTTTAACATGGGCTTTGCTTAGTCCCACTCCTTAAGCAAGCTGATCAAGGAGGGCGTCCCTTGTGCTGCGAAATATTTTTTCCTGAAATGGTACTCGCACATTGAAATTCTGTGTTTCGTTTGTTTCCGTTTGTCGAACTCATTGTCTAGCGCTGTGAGAGATTGTTGTGCGGAAGGATAGGGGTGTTTCTTTAAAAGCTGTTCAATGGCTAAGAATAATTGATCCATATATTCAAGTCCCTCTTGTATATAAGATCGACACTCTTTTTCCGTAGTTGCACCTTGGCGGGCTAGAACGAAGAACTTATTTTTTATTTTGTCGAAGCCTTTAACTCTATGCATGTTGGAATAGATCCACTTGTAATGCTTGTTCGTCGTTCCGGCTAAATACGTGAAACTCATGCTGGTCTTCAACAGCATGTCTCGCACGATTTCACAACCCATCCATAAGTTTCCTGACTGCCAGCAGCCCTGGACATCTTGGAAGGCATAGAATACGGGTAGTTTTTCACGGTGAGATACATAGATGTGCTTTTCTATCGGAATTTTTGATTTTAGTTCGTTGAATTTTTCTTGGTTTACAAGTGCATAACCAATTAGGGATCTGTGTATTATATTATTCTCTGTATTGGATAAAATTGGGCCGTAAAGAACCCGTTGGTCGGAGATTATTTCGTTGAAAGCTTTCTCGATATTGGCGATTATTTTGTCAAATTCAGTGAATGTTATGTAGTCGACATCAATGTGGATACTTGTTTCGCCGTAGAAGTCTGTGGTGTTGTGGACTTCCTCCTTCTGTGTTATGTGATGGTAGTCAATGTCAGTTACCAGTGCGTGCCCACTTTCTTTGATGGAATCTGCTTTGGGGCGTTGGTTGCAAAAGACGATGCAGTCAATGTCGGAATGAAGGGTACCAATACCTTCGATTAACGAACCCGAGACGATGAGGGCGCTTGCATCTTCCAAAAAAGCTCGTTTACGCAGGTAATCTTTGGGTATTGAAATTCTTCCATCCAGAACGGAAATTTCATTTTCGTGGATTTTTGAGGATGAAGTTTTTACAAGAGCAGTCATTGGAACTGTCCTTCTGTGTTGCGGCGAAGATGAAGATAAAGGCTCGTTCCAAAAAACGAGTCATTGAAGGAGAGGTATATGGAGGCCTCTTCTAACTAGAATTTATAGTATTGCTCTGAGCAGAGCGTCAATTGCGGGGAGCAAAATCAGAAGTGTCTTACAGACGCTGGTTCCAATAATAAAAAACGTATGGGTGATTGTTGTCGATTCCTTTTGCCTAAAACACCAACCCCATCCGCCGCTCGTAACCGATACGGCCCTTATAGGCCTCGCCGCTGTCCACCCAGCCCAGACTCGCATACAGTCCGATGGCCGAGCGATTATCGGCATCGACCGAAAGCTCCAATGCCTGGATTTCCGGCCATGCCGCGCGGGCCACGGCAGGTAGCGCTCGCAGGCAAGCCTTGCCGTACCCTTTGCCTTGAACCCGATGGTCGACCTGCAAGGCATGCAGAGTGGCACTGTGTTCATCGGCCCATTCGGGCAGCACAGGCGGGCGCTTGAGCAGCAGGAACGCGACGGGCACATCGCCAGCCAGCAATGCGAAACCCTTTACACCCGGTCCGGGCCTGGACAGCAGCGTGTGCAGCGCACCGTGGATATCGCCGGAAAACTTGATCTGGTCAGGGTGGATTTCGATGGCTTCGACCTGTTGCTGTTGCGTCGGGGTCAGGTCTTCATAAGGTACGAGCTGAGCGGTCACGAAAACGTCCGTTGTTTGCCGACAGAATGGGTATTGGATTCTAGCGAAAATTTTTCTTTGGTTTATTTTTGTTTGGCTGTCGATTCACCGTTTCTCCAGACGACTAAGGATGTCTCTAACAAAAACCTGCGGAGAATCACCATGAATACCCAAGCTACCGAAAGCGAAATCCAGACGCTGATCGACACCTATCGCCAGGCGGTCATGGCCAAGGATGTGGAAAAGGTCATGGCACTCTATGACGACAACATCGTCTCGTTCGACGCCATCCAGGCCCTGCAATTCAAGGGCAAGGTCGCCTACCGGGCCCATTGGGAGGCGTGCATGGAAATGTGCCCCGGCCCGCACAAGTTCGATTTCCATCAGGTCCAGATCACGCCGGCCGAGAACATCGCGTTCGCCCATTGGCTGGCCTATTGCGGCGGCACCAACGACAAAGGCGAAGAGCAGGCATGCTGGATGCGTGTGACAGCTTGCTACAAGCGTACGGCCGGCGCGTGGAAGATCGTCCATGAACATTGGTCGGCGCCATTCGACCCGATGGCGGGTACGGCGATATTCGACTTGCAGCCCTGATCGGCTACGGTTTCCTCCTGCCATCTTTGTCGATCGGTTCGATCACGGAGCTTTCCATGAAGTATTTATGCCTGGTGTATAGCAATGAACAGGTCCTGCATGACTCGCCGGACAGTCCACAGGACGCTGAATGCATGGCCTACGCCGAATCGATCCAGGGCAGCGGTCGCATGGTCGCCGCCGAGGCCCTGGAGTCGGTGCAGACCGCCACCACGGTGCGCATGCGCGGCGGCAAGCTGTCGATTACCGACGGCCCGTTCGCCGAAACCAAGGAGCAACTGGCGGGCTTCTACCTGATCGATGCCAAGGACCTCAACGAGGCGATCCAGGTCGCCGGCAACATACCGGCGGCCCGGGTCGGCTGCGTTGAAGTCCGGCCGGTCCGTCAACTCAATCCCTGAACAGCAACCACGAACAGGACGTTATCCATGAGTCTCAAATCCGTATCTTGGGAGTTGCTCGTCGGCCGGCTCGAAATGCTGGTAGCCCAAGGCATGCCCGACTGATGCCGGCCGAGGCGGTCAAGGCACGGGTCGAGCAGGTTTATCGGCAGGACTCGCGGCGGATCCTGGCAACGCTGATTCGCTTGCTGGGCGACTTCGATCTTGCCGAAGAAGCCCTGCACGAAGCGTTCTTCATTGCGGTCGAGCGTTGGCAGCGCGACGGTGTGCCGGACAATCCGCGGGCGTGGCTCGTGTCCGCCGGACGCTTCAAGGCGATTGACAGCCTGCGCCGTCGAGCGCGCTTCGCGGCGTCCCAGCCGATGCTGGTTGCACAGCTCGAAGAGCTGGAACAGTCCGATTGGAGTGATGAGGACGTGGAAGACGATCGCCTGCGGCTGATTTTTACCTGTTGCCATCCGGCCCTGGCGGCTGATGCCCAGGTGCCGTTGACGTTGCGTGAAGTGTGCGACTTGACCACCGAAGAAATTGCCCGTGCCTTTCTCGCCGCGCCGGCGGCCATCGCCCAGCGCATCGTACGGGCCAAGGCGAAGATTCGCGACGCGAAGATTCCCTATCAAGTGCCATCGCGCACCGAACTGCCGGAACGACTCGACAGTGTGTTGCGGGTGATTTACCTGGTGTTCAACGAGGGGTATTCGGCCTCGATGGGCGCCGAATTGACCCGTGAAGATCTCACCCGCGAAGCCATACGCCTCGCGCGTTTGCTGATGGAGTTGTTGCCGGAAGCTGAAGTCATGGGGTTGTTGGCGCTGATGCTATTGCACGAATCGCGACGCCGGGCACGAAGTTCGGTGACGGGTGAACTGATTCTGCTGGATGAGCAGGACCGATCCCTGTGGGATCAAGGGATGATCGCCGAAGGCTGCGCCATGGTGGAGGCCGCGCTTAACACCCGGCGGTTCGGACCCTATTGTCTGCAAGCAGCGATTGCCGCGGTGCACGCTGAAGCGCCCACCGCGCAAGAAACCGACTGGCCGCAGATCGTTGGCCTCTACGATGTGTTATTGCGCGCGATGCCATCGCCAATCATCGAGCTCAACCGCGCGGCTGCCCTGGCCAAGCGCGACGGGCCGCAGGCAGGGTTAAGTCTGGTCGACGGGATTCTCGCAAGGGGTGAGTTACTCGACTATCACCTGGCCCATTCGGCGCGGGCGGAATTCTGTCGGCAGTTGGGGCGGGTGGAGGAGGCGAGAGCGGCTTATCGGCGCGCGCTTGAGCTGACACAGCAATTGCCGGAGCGGCGGTTTATCGAAGCCAGGCTTGCCGGGTTGGGATGATAGTCCAGAGGTATCCGAACCTATTTGTGGCGAGGGAGCTTGCTTCCGCTGGGGCGCGAAGCGGCCCCCGCGGTGTGTCAGTTGAATCAGGAGGGCTGCTGCGCAGCCCAGCGGGAGCAAGCTCCCTCGCCACGGGGTTTTCCTTAGTTTCTGAACTGGCGAACAACAAACAAAAAAGGCGACCCGAACGAAGATCGCCTTTCTCATTCGCCCAACGTTGATCAGAACTCGTGATCAGCGTTGTCCGGGTTCAGGTCGCTGATGCCCAGCTTGCCCGCGGCCTGTTCGATCGAACCGGTCTGCTTGACCAGGGCGGCGATGGCGTCGCGCACGATCTGGTTGCCCGCGGTGTTGCCGGCTGCGATCAACTGGTCGTAGTGCTCACCCTTGTTGGCGTGATCGACCATGACCTGGATCTTGGCTTCGGTGTCGGCGAGGTCGGCCTTGAGCGCGGTGTCAGCGGCCGGATCGGCCTTGGCTACCAGCGACGACAGGCTGGCGCCGGTCATCTTGGTGCCGTCTACGCGGGAGTATTCGCCCAGGTAAACGTTACGGACACCCTTGGCATCGTAGAAATGCGAGTAGTGGGTGTTGTCGCTGAAGCAGTCCTGCTCGTCTTCTGGCGAATTGGCTTCCAGGGACACCTTCATGCGCTCGCCCGCCAGTTCGCCCAGGGACAGGCTGCCCATGCCGAACAGCATTTTGCGCAGGCCGGTTTCGGCCGGCTCGGCTTCCAGGGTGGCGCGGTAGTTGTCGGCCACGTTCGGCTTCCAGTTACCGACCATTTCCTGCAGGTCGTTGACCAGCAACTGGGTCACGGACTTCAGATAGGCACGTCGACGGTCGTTGTGGCCACCGGTGGCGCCTGCGCCTTCCAGGTAATCCGAAGCTGGGCGATTGCCAGCACCAGGGCCGGTGCCGTTGAGGTCCTGGCCCCACAGCAGGAATTCGATGGCGTGGTAGCCCGTTGCGACGTTCGCCTCGGAACCGCCCAGCTCGTTCAGGCTGGCGAGTTTTTCCGGGGTAATGTCTTTGACATCGACCTTGTCTTCGCCGACCTGAACTTCGGTATTGGCGATGATGTTGGCGGTGGCGCCCGGGTTACCCAGGGCATGCTCGTAGGACTTGTCGACATAGTCGATCAGGCCCTCGTCCAGGGGCCATGCGTTCACTTGGCCTTCCCAGTCGTCGATGATGGTGTTGCCGAAGCGGAACACTTCGCTCTGCAGGTAAGGCACGCGGGCGGCGACCCAGGCAGCCTTGGCGGCTTTCAGGGTGTCGGCGTTCGGCTTGGCCAGGAACGCGTCGACGGCGGTTTGCAGGGTTTTCGCGGTGGATTCGGCATCGCTGTAGACGGCATGGACGATGTCGGCATAGTGCGCGACAACAGCCTTGGCGGCGGTTTCGTCGATCTTGCCAGCGGCAGCGGGGGCAGCCGGAGCAGCGGTACTGGCGGCCGGCGTTGGCGCTTGCGGCGCGGCGGCCTTGTCTTTGCCTTCGCCGCAACCGGCGAGGGAAATAGCGATGGCCAACAGACTGGCGGTAGCCAGAGGCATACGAATCATGGCGAACATCCTGCTTCGGTGATGAATGGGACAGGCGCAAGGGTGCGCAAAAGCTGCGACATAATGCGAAAGATTTGCATTATGTGTAAAGGGCTGTGGCTGTAAATATTTCTTATTTAATGATGCAGATCGCCGCGTGTGGGCGGCGTCTGTAGGGATTGTCTCGTTGCCAACTCCTGGAACGGAGCAATGGCAGCGCAAAAGAATCAGACGATGGAGGCCTTGGTGCGCTCCGCCTGCTTCAGATAAAGGCCCAGCTCCCGTGCCGGCAGGGGTTTGCTGTAGTAATACCCCTGACCTTCATGGCAACCCTCGGAAATGATGTAGGCTTCTTGCTCGATCGTCTCGACGCCTTCGGCAATGACCTGCATCCCCAGGCTTTTGCCTAGCTGGATGATGGCCCGGACGATGGTGGCGTCGTCTTCGTCGTCGAGCAGGTCCTGGACGAAGCTCTTGTCGATCTTGATCTTGTCCAGCGGCAGGCTCTTGAGGTAACTCAATGAGGAATAGCCGGTTCCAAAGTCATCGATGGCAATCAGCGCACCGGAACGGCGCAGGCTCAGAAGGTGCTGGGCAGCGGTGGTGATGTCTTCCATCAGGCCGGTCTCGGTGACTTCCAGCTCCAGGCTGCGAGGCGGCAAGCGATACATCTGCAGGAAGTTGTTCACCACCCGCGGCAATTCGGCGTGGTGCAGTTGTACGGTGGACAGGTTGACCGCCATGCGCAAGTCGACGAAGCCTTGGTCGTGCCATTCGCGCAACTGCTTGCAGGCCTGGTCCAGTACCCATTCGCCAATGGCAATGATGGTGCCGTTCTGCTCGGCCAGGGGAATGAACAGGTCTGGCGGCACGAGACCGTGTTCCGGATGATGCCAGCGGATCAAGGCTTCGGTACCCACCACGCGCAAATCGCGATAACTGACCTGTGGCTGGTACACCAGGCTGAACTGCCCGCGGGCCAGCGCCTCGCGCAGGTCCTTTTCCAGTTCGCGACGGCGGCGCATCTCGCTGTCGACGCTGGCGATGTAGAACTGGTAGCGATTGCGCGAGCGGGTCTTGGCCAGCGTCATGGTCTGCTCGGCCTTTTGCAGCAACTTCTCGGTGCTGTCGCCGTCCTCGGGAAACAGGGTGATACCGATGGTTGCCCTTAGGCGGATCTCCTGATCATCCAGCGCGAACGGCGCTTCCAAGTCATCCAGAATGCTCTGGGCCAGTTCGGCGGCCTCGTAAGGTTGCTCGATATCGGCCTGGACCAGGGCGAACTGGTCACCGCCCAACCGGGCCAACGCACCGAGGCGTCCACTGTGAGCCCGCAGCCGATCAGCCAGGGCCAGCAGCAACTGGTCGCCGGTCTGGTAGCTGAACTGTTCATTGATGCTCTTGAAATCATCCAGCCCCACGCAGAGCACCGCCACGCGACGTTGCAGGCGTCCGGCATCCACCAGGATCTTGTCGAGTTGTTGTTGCAGTTGCTGGCGATTGGGCAGGCCAGTCAGGAAGTCGTACTGCGCCATGCGCAACAAGCTGTTCTCGGCTTCGTGGCGTAGATGGGTGTTGCGCTCGATGGAGGCCAGGAGCTGGTTGGCGGTATTGATCCACAGGCCCAGCTCGTTCTTCTCATGGCCTCGCAACTGCGGGATCTTGTGTGCGCTGGGGCGGTCAGGGTTGATTTCGGTCAGGTGCTGGATAATCCGCGACAACGGCTTGGTCAGCAGCCAGTGATAGACCAGGTACAGCACCAGGCCCATGGCGAGGGCGCGCAGCATCCCGGAAATGAAGATGATCACGGAGCTGACAATGAAGCCCTGGCCGTAGGTCGCGGTATCGAGCGTGATGCTCAGGTCGCCGTAATATTCGCTGTAGGGGCCGCGGCCCACCAGTTGCGTGGTAAAGGTTCGTTCCTGGCCAAGGATCAGGTCGGTCAGCCAGCGGCTTTCGGAGCGCTGCAAGGGCCGGGTTTTTTCGGCAAGCATGGTTTCGCGAGGGTGGCCGATGGAGGCCATGCGCACGGCCTCGTCCTGGAACAGCCCTTCGATTACCTGCATGCCCATCTCCCGATCCAGGCTGTAGACCGCCTGGGTAGAAGGATCGCGGAACATATCAAGGATGCGCTGGGCGTCGACAGCCACGGCCCGGTTGGTTTTGTAGGCGTCGAACACGATCTGGGCACAGCTCAAGATCATGCCAACGATCAACGCCGAGAGGAGCACGACCCGGAGCAACTTCACAGACAAGCTGTTTTTAAGTTCCAGCTTCAAAGATGGATTCCTTGTTTCGTGCGGATAGCGTCAAGTTGCCATGAGTATTGGCAATCCTGTGATGTCAGTCAAAGGGACAATCAAACACAAGGGTTTTCGCCTGAAGCCTGGCCGTTATACGGTGTTTACAGAGTTATTACTCTACGACCATTGTTTCGGTTGGAAGGGCCTGCAACTTGAGGCCTGGCGGGATTTTTTGTTGGATTTCAGACGCGAGGTCATGTGCCTGCTGCTGGGAATTGCGGCTGCAAGCTTAAAAAAAAGGCGCTTTGCCCTCTCGGGAAAAGCGCCTTTTTCCTGGCATCAGAGCTTAGGCAGTAAAGGCTTTGCCTTCGAACTGCTCAGCGACGAACTTCCAGTTGACCAGGTTCCAGAACGCTTCGACGTATTTCGGGCGAACGTTGCGGTAGTCGATGTAGTAGGCGTGTTCCCAGACGTCGCAGGTCAGCAGCGGGGTGTCGCCGCTGGTCAGCGGGTTGCCGGCGCCGATGGTGCTGGCCAGGGCCAGGGAACCGTCAGCCTTTTTCACCAGCCAGCCCCAGCCGGAACCGAAGGTGCCGATGGACGTCTTGCTGAATTCTTCCTTGAACTTGTCGAACGAACCGAAGGCAGCGTTGATGGCTTCAGCCAGTGCGCCGGTTGGTTGACCGCCGGCGTCTGGCGCCAGGCAGTTCCAGTAGAAGGTGTGGTTCCAGACCTGAGCGGCGTTGTTGAAGATACCGCCCGAGGAAGTCTTGACGATCTCTTCCAGGGTCTTGCCTTCGAACTCGGTGCCAGGCACCAGGTTGTTCAGGTTCACGACATAGGTGTTGTGGTGCTTGTCGTGGTGGTATTCCAGAGTCTCTTTGGAGATGTGCGGCTGCAGTGCATCGTGAGGATAGGGCAGCGGCGGCAATTCGAAAGCCATGGTGATTCTCCTAATCAGGTCAGTTGCGGTGAGCGCAAGGCCGATCACGGGCGGCCAGACTAGCGCCGGGGAGTTTGTACTCTTTGCGGCGCAGGAGTCGGATCATAGCACCGGGGGTGCGGCATAACCACGCAACAACTGTGTGGAATAGAGGTTCCAGAGCGGTTTGGAATATCAGCCGGAGACGATCAGCTGCATCGCCACGGTGAACATCATCAGTGCCACCAGCAGGTCGAGGATTCGCCAGGTAGCGGGTCGGGCCAGCCAAGGGGCCAGCCACGCGGCGCCCAGCGCCAAGGTGGAAAACCAAAGCAGCGAGGCGCTGGCCGCACCCGCTACATAGGCACCGGGAACGCTTTGCTGGGCGCCGAGGGAGCCGATCAGCAACACCGTGTCGAGATAGACGTGGGGGTTGAGCAGCGTGACCGCCAAGGCGCTGAGCAGCACGGTTCGCAGTGAGCGCGTGACGTGTTTTTCACTGCGCTGCAGGCTCTGTTTCGAACACGCCCGACGCAGCGCCTGGCTGCCGTACCAGAGCAGGAACGCCGCGCCGCCCCATCGTGCGACCGAAAGCAGCAGCGGGCTTTGAGCCAGCAGCGTCGCCAACCCGAACACTCCGGCGGCGACCAATAGCGCATCGCAAGTGATACACAGCGCGGCCACTGGCAGGTGATGCTCACGCCGCAGGCCCTGGGCCAGCACAAAGGCGTTCTGGGCGCCGATCGCCATGATCAATCCAAGCGCTACCAGCAGCCCGTTGACGTAACTTTGCCACATGAATTCTTCCCCTTGAATGTTCGCAATGCTGGTCATTCTCCGTTGCGGGGATGTATAAGGAAAACCAATGTTGCTGATTGCCCATTAGGAATACTGATGTTCGATTACAAACTGCTTTCTGCCTTGGCAGCCGTCGTCGAGCAGGCCGGTTTCGAGCGCGCCGCGCAGGTGCTGGGATTGTCGCAGTCGGCTATCTCCCAGCGGATAAAGCTGCTTGAAGCACGGGTCGGCCAGCCCGTCCTGGTGCGCGTCACGCCGCCGACACCTACCGAAATCGGCCGCCGATTACTCAACCATGTGCAACAGGTCCGGCTACTGGAGCGTGACCTGCAAAGCCTGGTGCCGGCGCTGGATGAGGAAGGGTTGCCGGAGCGCCTGCGGATTGCATTGAACGCGGACAGCCTGGCCACGTGGTGGGCCGGTGCCGTGGGGGCTTTTTGTGCAGAACAGCATCTGTTGCTCGATCTGGTGGTGGAAGACCAGACCGTGGGACTCAAGCGAATGCGCGCCGGCGAAGTAGCGGCCTGTGTCTGCGCAAGCGAACGCCCGGTGGCCGGGGCCCGCAGCGTATTGCTGGGGGCGATGCGCTATCGGGCGCTTGCCTGTCCTGCGTTCATCACCCGTCATTTCCCCGAAGGGGTGCGCGCCGATCAGTTGGCGCGCACGCCGGCCCTGGTATTCGGCCCGGACGATTTCCTGCAGCACCGATACCTGGCGTCCCTCGGCGTCGAAGGCGGTTTCGAGCACCATTTGTGTCCTTCGTCCGAAGGCTTCATTCGCCTCATCGAAGCAGGGCTGGGATGGGGCCTGGTGCCTGAGCTGCAAGCGCGCGAGCAGTTGGAGCGAGGCGAGTTGGTGGAATTGCTGGCAGATAAGCCGATCGACGTTCCGCTGTACTGGCATCATTGGCGCAATGGCGGACAGTTGCTCGGTTTGCTGACCGAACAATTGATCGCAGCGACAAGCAGCACGCTGCAAGCAGTGGGTTGAAGTCGTATGGCTCGCAGCTCTTGGCTTGTAGCTCGAAACTGATTTTTAGGAGCACTACATGAAAATTCTGGTCACCGGCGCAAGTGGCTTCATTGGTGGACGCTTTGCGCGTTTTGCCTTGGAGCAAGGCCTGGATGTTCGGGTTAACGGCCGCCGGGCCGAAAGCGTTGAGCATCTGGTCCGGCGCGGCGCCGAGTTCATCGAGGGTGACCTGATCGACCCGGTGCTGGCCCGTGATTTGTGTCGCGATATCGATGCCGTGGTGCATTGCGCCGGTTCGGTGGGCGTCTGGGGACGCTATCAGGATTTCCACCAGGGCAACGTCCAACTCACCGAAAACATCGTCGAGGCTTGCCTGAAGCAGAAGGTCCGGCGATTGGTGCATCTCTCATCGCCGTCCATTTATTTCGATGGTCGTGACCACCTCGGGTTGACCGAAGAGCAAGTGCCCAAACGCTTCAAGCATCCCTATGCCGCCACCAAATACCTGGCCGAACAGAAGGTCTTCGGCGCCCAGGAGTTCGGCCTGGAAGTGTTGGCCCTGCGGCCGCGTTTCGTCACCGGGGCCGGCGACATGAGCATCTTCCCGCGACTGCTCAAGATGCAGCGCAAGGGGCGGCTGGCCATCGTTGGCAACGGATTGAACAAAGTGGATTTCACCAGCGTACAGAACCTCAACGAAGCGCTGCTCAGCAGCTTGCTGGCCACCGATTCAGCCTTGGGCAAGGCCTACAACATCAGCAACGGAGCGCCGGTCCCGCTGTGGGACGTGGTCAATTACGTGATGCGACAGATGGAGGTCCCACAGGTCAGGCGTTATCGCTCCTACGGGCTGGCCTACAGCGTCGCGGCCATGAATGAAGGTTTCTGCGCGTTGTGGCCGGGCCGCCCCGAGCCGACGCTGTCGCGCCTGGGTATGCAGGTCATGAGCAGGAATTTCACTTTGGACATCGGTCGGGCGCGTCATTATCTCGATTATGATCCGCAGGTCAGTTTATGGGCTGCCCTCGATGAATTTTGCGCCTGGTGGCGCGTCCAAGATGCCCGCTGATCGGTCCGTCATGAACCGAGTGCCCAGTTCGGGGTCAATGGGTGCGGCGGGTGAGGGGGTTATACTCGCTGCACCGAGCCATTACCGGTTTTCCAAAGGTTGAACCCATGCCCATGCGTAACGATGCCGACGACGACTTCGATGATGTACCGAGCCTGCGGATGCGGGCCGACATTCCCGATGACGATGACTTCCCGACCAACCGCGAGCCCCGCGTGCAAGCGCGTCCGGCACCCGCTGCGGCGGCCAAGGTCAAGGCTCCCAGCACTGGGCCGTTGTGGGCATTGGTCGGCGCCCTCCTTTGTGCCCTGGCATTCCTGGCGTGGTGGAGTTTCCAGCAGATCTCATTGATGGAACAACAGCTGGTGGCGACTCAGGAAAGCTTCGCGCGGATCAGTGAGGATGCGGCGGGACGCTTGCAGGACATTTCCGGCAAAGTGGTCGCCGGTCAGTCCAACGTGATGAGCGACAGTGAAGCGTTGAAATTGCAGATCAAACAGTTGGATAACAAGCTGCAGGACCAGGCACGGCAATTCGAAGGCAAGCTGCAAGAACAGTACAAACTCCTGCAAGGCGCGTTCGGTCCCTCTGCCGACCTGGATAAGCAGCTGGCCCAGATGATTGCCCAGGACTCCGAACAGCAGAACGCCTACACCCAGTTGCAAGCAGCCAATACCCAGCTTCAGGCCCAGGTCAAAACGTTGGCGGCTGAGGTATCAACCTTGAAGAACCAGGGCGAGGGCGGCGCGCTGGATGCCCAGCTCAAGAGCATCGGTGCCGACATCACCGCTCTGAAAAGAGCCACCTCGAACTCGGCCATCGAACGCCTGGAACAGGACATGATCGTGCTCAAGAGCCAACAGGAGAATCGTTCGGGCGGCTCTGCTGCGGAGTTCGATGCCTTCCGTGGTCAGGTCACGCGTAACATCAATACCCTGCAATCGCAGATCCAGTACCTGCAACAGCAACTGAGCAACCGGGCCCAGTGAAGCCCTGGAACCTGTGGAAGCAAGCTCGCTTCCACAGGTTTGCGCTTGCCCTCGCAACAATCCCCTGAATACTCCCACATCACCCCGCGCCGTCTACGCTCTTGGAACACCAACAAGAACGAGGGCGCGCGCATGGGATTGATTCGAAAGATGGCCAGGCTGACGGCGTTGCTTTTTCTGGTAACACAGGCCCAGGCCGCCACTCCGGACGATGGCCAGGCTGCCCGGGCACTGCTGGAAAAGGCCCTGGCCTACTATGACGACTACGGCGACTATGCGTTCGCCGCCTTCAGCCGCCAAGGCGAGTTCGTCGACAAGGACCGCTACGTGTTCGTGGTCGACACCCAAGGTGTGATGCTCGCCAGCGGCGGTCCCTCGTCAGCATTGATCGGGCGAGACGTTTCCGAGGTGTTGGGGCCGGATTTGCGCAAGGCTTTCAAGGAAGCACTGAAAACCCCTGAAGCCAGCGGTATTCAGCAGGCTGAGTACCGTTGGCAGAACTGGGCCGACGGCAAGGTCGAGCGCAAGCATGTGTACTTTCAGCGGGTCGGTGAGCGAATCCTCGCGGTCGGCTATTACCTGCCACGGGCCTCTGCCGAACAGGCCAGGGCGCTGCTGGACAAGGCGTCGACCGACTTGTTGAAAAACCAGAAAGCGACGCTGACGGCGATCAACTCCCTCAAGGGCGGCTATCTTCAGGATGACCTGTATGTCTTTGTCGTCGACCTTGATACCCGACGCTATGTCGGTCATGGCACCAACCTGCGCTTGATCAATACTGATTTTGCCAAGGTCAAGGATCCGGCTGGCAAGCCTGTGGGCGAGCCGATATTGGCCATGATTGGTAAGCAGGATGCGGGGGAGTATGAGTATCGCTGGAAGAATCCGGTGACGGGAAAGGTCGAGAACAAGCATGCCTATTTGAAGAAGGCGGGGCATTTGCTGGTGGCGGTGGGGTATTACAGTCCTTGAGGTGGTTTCTGGGTTTCTGGGTTTCTGGGTTTCTGGGTGTATATCCGTTACCGAAGAAACGGATATACACACGAAAAAACCGCTGAAGTCACCCCGCCACCAACACCCGAATCGCCTCCAGCCGCAACGCAGCCTTCTCCAGCATCGCCAGCCCTTGCTCGCGCTGCTGACGCAAAGCCTCCAGCTCGCTATCGCGCACGGTAGGGTTCACCGCTTGCAGCGCGGTCAGACGTGCCAGCTCCTCATCGGTATCGGCTGCAAGGCGACGTTGAGCCTCGGCCACGCGCTCGGCATGGCGCGGGATGATCTTCTCTTCGCCGGCATTGATCCGTGGTGACAGCTGATCACGCTGGGCCTGGATGAACTTGTTGGCGCTGGCGCGGGGCACGCTTTCGAGCTGGTCGTTCAGGGTTTCGAACGAGACGCGGGCCGCCAAGTCGTTGCCGTTGGCATCCAGCAGGCAGCGCAGGGCGGCCGGTGGCAGGTAGCGGCCCAGTTGCAGCGAGCGCGGGGCAACCACTTCGCTGACGTAGAGCAGTTCCAGCAACACGGTGCCGGGCTTGAGTGCCTTGTTCTTGATCAGCGCCACGGCGGTGTTGCCCATGGAGCCGGACAGCACCAGGTCCATGCCGCCTTGCACCATCGGGTGCTCCCAGGTGATGAATTGCATGTCTTCGCGAGACAGCGCCTGGTTGCGGTCGTAAGTGATGGTCACGCCTTCGTCGTCGCCCAGCGGGAAACTGGCGTCGAGCATTTTTTCGCTCGGCTTGAGGATCAGCGCGTTGTCGGAATGGTCCTCGCTGTCGATGCCGAAGGCGTCGAACAGGGTTTCCATGTAGATCGGCAGGGCGAACTGGTCGTCCTGTTCGAATATGGCTTCCACCAATGCGTCACCTTCTCCCGCGCCGCCGGAATTGAGCTCCAGCAGACGATCGCGGCCGGTATGCAGTTCGGCTTCAAGGCGTTCACGCTCGGCGCGCGCCTCGTCGATCAACGTTTGCCACTCGCCGTCATCGGCTTCTTCCAGCAAGGGCAGCAGGCGCGGGCCAAACTGGTGTTGCAAGGCGTTGCCGGTCGGGCAGGTGTTGAGGAACGCATTCAGCGCTTCGTGATACCACTGGAATAACCGCGCCTGCGGGCTGGTTTCCAAATAGGGCACGTGCAGCTCGATCGTGTGTTTCTGGCCAATCCGATCCAGGCGGCCGATGCGCTGTTCCAGCAGGTCCGGGTGCGCCGGCAGGTCGAACAGGACCAGGTGATGGGCAAACTGGAAGTTGCGACCTTCGCTGCCGATTTCCGAGCAGATCAGCACCTGGGCACCAAACTCTTCGTCGGCGAAGTACGCGGCCGCGCGGTCTCGCTCAAGGATGTTCATGCCCTCATGAAACACCGTGGCCGGGATGCCGGAGCGCACGCGCAGGGCGTCTTCCAGGTCCATGGCGGTTTCGGCGTGCGCACAGATCACCAGGACTTTGGTGCGCTTGAGCATTTTCAACTGATCGATCAGCCACTCGACGCGCGGATCGAATTTCCACCAGCGCTCTTCTTCACTGGCGTCCGGCTGGGCCTGGAAGCTGACTTCCGGGTACAGCTCGGCGTGATCGCCCAGCGGCAGTTCAAGATATTCATCCGGGCATGGCAACGGATAGGCGTGCAGCTTGCGCTCCGGGAAGCCCTGTACGGCGGCGCGAGTATTGCGAAACAGCACGCGGCCGGTGCCGTGGCGGTCCAGCAATTCGCGAACCAGGCGGGCGCTGGCTTCGATATCGCCATCGTTGACGGCGGTCAGCAGCGCTTCGCCTTCGTTACCCAGGAAACCATGGATGGTCTTGTGGGCTTCGGGCGATAGGCGACCTTTGTCCAACAGCTCCTGAACGGCCTCGGCCACCGGGCGATAGTTTTCGCTCTCGGCGCGGAAGGCCTTGAGGTCATGGAAACGGTTCGGGTCGAGAAGGCGCAGACGGGCGAAGTGGCTGTCCTGGCCCAATTGCTCCGGGGTTGCGGTCAGCAACAACACACCCGGGATCGTTTCGGCAAGCTGTTCGACCAGCGCGTATTGCGGGCTGACGTGGTCTTCATGCCAGACCAGGTGATGCGCCTCGTCGACGACCATCAAGTCCCAGCCGGCGGCGAACAGCGCGTCCTGGGCTTTCTCATCTTCCACCAGCCACTCCAGCGCCACCAGTGCCAGTTGGGTGTCTTCGAACGGGTTGCTGGCATCGCTTTCGATGAAGCGTTCTTCGTCGAACAGCGCAACCTGCAGGTTGAAGCGTCGGCGCATCTCCACCAGCCATTGGTGCTGGAGGTTTTCTGGCACCAGGATCAGCACGCGGTTGGCGCGGCCGGACAGCAGTTGCCGATGGATGATCAGGCCGGCTTCGATGGTCTTGCCCAGGCCCACTTCGTCCGCCAGCAATACCCGGGGCGCGATGCGGTCGGCCACTTCACGGGCGATGTGCAGTTGGTGGGCGATCGGTTGGGCGCGTACGCCACCCAGGCCCCAGAGCGACGACTGTAACTGCCGGCTGGTGTGTTCCAGCGTGTGGTACCGAAGGGAGAACCAGGCCAATGGGTCGATCTGGCCGGCGAACAGGCGGTCGCTGGCCAGGCGGAACTGGATGAAGTTCGACAGTTGGGTTTCCGGCAGCGTGACGACTTCGTTCTGGCCATTGAGACCGTGATAAACCAACAGCCCATCGACGTCGTCGACTTCGCGCACGGTCATTTTCCAGCCTTCGAAGTGAGTGATCACATCGCCCGGCGAAAACCGTACGCGGGTGAGGGGCGCATTCCGTAGCGCGTACTGGCGGGTGTCGCCAGTGGCCGGATAGAGCACGGTCAACAAGCGGCCGTCCTGTGCCAGAACGGTGCCTAAACCCAGCTCGGCTTCGCTGTCACTGATCCAGCGTTGCCCCGGTTGATACTGCTGCGCCATGCTGCCTGACTCCCGCCGTGAAAAAGCCGGCTATCTTAACGGAATGAGCCGTCAGACCAAAGGATTTACGCACGCATCCCGGCCTCATGTGGGCGTGCCCATCAACCACCCCAAGGGAACTTAAGCGGACTTCGCGATCAAACAAGCTTGTGTGTGGGCAGGGCATAATGCCAACCGGGTCACAAGTTTCAGACCAGCGGTTCAAGCTGCACCCGCCACAGCCGACAACCTGAAGACAGGAGACCTTTATGTTGCCACCCATGCTTCCTCTGAGCGCGGTACCCGTTACCGCGCAACAGGATCCGATCCGCCAGCGACCGGACATACCGCCCGTGGTCCCCGTGCAGGAAAGCTCCAACGAAAGCACCATCGACCTGCATGATCGAGATCCGGAAGAAGCCGCGCTGTTGTTGCGCGAGGAACAACGTCGTCAGCAGGAACGCCAAAGGCGCCGTCGTGAAGCCGATGAAGATCCTGAGGAACACCTGGCTATACCCGGGACGGAACTGAACGCCGATAACACCGTGCCGGTTGTGCCGCTGGTGGAGGGGGAGTCGCGCCAGGGCCTGTGGGTCGATATTCAGATCTGATCCAGGCGAACCGAGCCGACAGGCTGGTCAACTTCGACGACAGCCCGCATCATGGGCGCATCCGCAACTCACGTACGATGCCGACACGCCATGAGCCAAGAAGACAAGCTGGTTGACCTTAGCGCTGAGCGCGCCAAGCGCGTTCACGACCTCAACGAAAAGCGCCTCAATGAAGTCCGCCAGGCGTTCGAGCAGGCGATGCCGTTGGGCAAGCCGAAGAAGAAAAACAAAAGCAAACCTAAAAAGCGCTGAACCCCCTCGATCCATTGATGCAGATCAGTTATTCCCCCTCCTTTTCGCTCAGTCACGAGCGTTATTGACGCCGGTCAATTTTTATCCAGGCCTGATTGGTTACCTTGGCTCCAACGAAACAAGGGCAAGACCAGGAGGCCAGTCATGTTTTTCGATAATGTGGTGTTTGCCGGTGTGTTGACGGTCGGCCTCATGTTCGTGTTTTTCGCAGGTTTTGGATTATTCATCTGGAAAGACGCACACAAGCGCAAGAAGCTGTAGATCTTTCCAGCGACAACGAGCACGCAAGGCATTTTGGGCGACTTCGGTCGCCTTTTTTTTGTGCCGCGATTGTTGGGCTTACAAAACCAATGACATAAAAAAAGGTGCGAACCGCAAGGGACGCACCTTTTTACGTGCCGCTGGCAATCAGCTGCCGATGGCCTTGGAGGCCAGCCAGAACAGTGCGGCAGACAAGGCCACCGTGGCCGGCAGGGTCAAAACCCAGGCCAGCAGGATTGTCTTGACCGTGCCGCCTTGCAGGCCGCTCTTGTTGGCGACCATGGTGCCCGCCACGCCGGAAGACAGTACGTGGGTGGTGGACACCGGAAGGCTGAATATATTTGCCGCGCCGATCATGCAGGCAGTGGTGATCTGGGCGGACATGCCTTGGGCATAGGTCATGCCTTGCTTGCCGATCTTCTCACCGATGGTCAATACCACGCGTTTCCAGCCGACCATGGTGCCCAGGCCGAGTGCCAAGGCGACCGCCAGGATCACCCAGAATGGCGCGTATTCGGTGGTGGCGGTCAGGTCCTTGCGCAGCTTGTTCAGGTCGTCTTTCTCACGCGCCGCCAGCCCAGGCAACTTACCGACTTTTTTCGCCGTGTCGTCGAGGCAGAGCAGGTAGCGACGCACTTCGATGCGGCTTTCCGACGGCAGCGAGTGGTAGTCCGCTACGCCTTTGAGGGTATCGAGCAACGCATTTATCGTCGGTTCGGTCTGCTGCGGGTTGCAACGGAATTTCTCCGGCAGGTCGCCTTCGACGCTTTTGCCCAAGGCCAGGAATTCGCCGAGGGACTCGTTGTTGCGCTTGTAGAACTGGCTCAGGTGCAGGGTCGCGTCGCGAGTACGCTCGATCTGGTAGGTGGTGCTGTTCAAGTCGAGTACGAACTGCGCAGGCACGATACCGATCAATACCAGCATGATCAGGCCGATGCCTTTCTGGCCATCGTTGGAGCCATGGACGAAGCTCACGGCCATGGCGGAAATCACCAGCACCAGGCGGTTCCAGAATGGCGGATGCTTCTTGTCATCGATCTTGCGGCGCTGTTCCGGCGTCTTGTGCATCTTCGACAGCGGACGCCACCATTTCAGGCTGATCAACACCAGGGCCGCGATCAGGAAACCGGCCATCGGCGAGAACACCAGGGAGGCACCGATGTCGATCGCCTTCTGCCAGTTCACGCCGTCGCCCAACGGAATATCGTTGATCAGGGCGTTGGCCAGGCCCACGCCGAGAATCGAGCCGATCAGCGTATGGGAACTGGAGGCCGGAATACCGAAGTACCAAGTGCCCAGGTTCCAGGTGATGGCCGCTGCGAGCAGCGAAAACACCATGGCCAGTCCATGCCCGGTATTCACATTGATCAGCAACTCTACCGGCAGCAAGTGAACGATGGCATACGCCACGCCTACTCCGCCCAGCAGTACGCCGAGAAAATTGAACACCCCGGAAAAGAACACCGCCAGGTGGGGCGGCATGGCTTTGGTGTAGATAACAGTGGCAACCGCGTTAGCGGTGTCATGAAAGCCGTTGATGAACTCGAAGGCGAGGACAAAAGCCAGGGCGAGCAAGAGGCTCACGAGCACCCAAGCATCCAGTCCGCTGAATAAATCGATCATGAAGGTTTTCTGACCCGGTCATAAGGGGGCGCGATTATGCCAGAAAACCGCGTTAATCGATGCATTGCCTGCTCATCGGTAACATTCTTCTACGAAATAACCGCGAGGAAACCTGTCCGGTCCTGGTTAGCCATGAGGAGCGCAACCCTTTGTTTAAAAGGCCAAATGCCCTATGGGCAGGGTTCGCATCAAGATGGAAAGGGAGTAGGAATAGTCGTAAGAAAAATCCAAAGCAGGACCGGCGATCAAGCTCTCCGACCGATGGCGGAAGAGCACTACGGCCCGCTTTTGGCGGGCGCTCGATGCCGGGGGCCGGCCTGGGTGGCGACCGGACACGGTAAGCAAGAACGTCCAGCCCGAGAGTTAACCCTCTTCGGCCTTGAGTTCTTTTTCGATTTTCTGAAGTTCCTGGCTGAAAGCCTGGTCCTGAACGGTGGCGCGTTTACGCCAAGGTTTGCGTTCCGGTTCTGGTTGCGCGGCGTAAGTGGTGATTTCCCCGCCGTAAACTTCCTTGTAACGTTGTTCCTGGCGCTCAAGTTCCGCGCGCAGTTCTTCTTTCGTCACAGTGTTACCTAATGAGTTGAAATTAATCTGGTGATACGCACTGCATGCAGACATGCAGACGGCCACGGCACCAGAGCTGACAGCTGACGTAGCATCAGAGCTTCGGATATTGCCGATACAGGGGAAGCGGTCAAGGGTGCTTCAGGCACCGGCTTTTGGCACAACAGAGACTCACTGTGATGCCGGAGACGGGCAAGCCTATTGGCCAAACCGTCACCGAACGCATTATAGCGGTCTGCCTGAAGAACACTATCAGTAAAAGTTAAACCGTACGTTGCCTTGTGTGAATGGATGTTTGTATGCACTAGTTATGTCAACAGAGTTTCAAGCTGTACCACAAGTTCAATATCGCTCCCTCTGTTCAAGGCAATCGCGGCGCCGTCCTGTAGTTCCATATGCCAGTAAGACTAGGCGAATCAAAAGGAACAAGCCGGGGGGAGGGCGTTGCGATTATCGGTCGGCGGTTCGATAATCGAACGGTCCTGGCGTTAGACCCTTGCCTGTCCGCCGGCAGCCGCTTGTAATAGCCGTTATTCCAGAGGATCCGACATGAACGACCAATTGCGCAACGCCTTCACGTCAGTCGCGCCGCCGATCGTTGCCTCGCCGGCCAAGCGGATCCAGGCCCTCACCGGCGACCCGGATTTCATGACATCGCTGGCCCGAGGGCTGGCCGTGGTCCAGGCTTTCCAGGAGCGCAAGCGGCACTTGACCATCGCCCAGATCAGCCACCGCACCGAAATCCCCCGCGCCGCGGTCAGGCGTTGCCTGCATACCCTGATCAAGCTCGGCTACGCGACCACCGATGGGCGTACTTATTCCTTGTTGCCCAAGGTGCTGACCCTGGGCCATGCCTATCTGTCCTCGACGCCCTTGGCCGTTTCCGCCCAGCCGTACCTGGACCGCATGAGTGAACAACTGCATGAAGCCTGCAACATGGCGACGCTCGAAGGCGACGATATTCTCTACATCGCGCGGTCGGCCACCACCCAGCGGCTGATTTCCGTGGACCTGTCCGTGGGTGGTCGCCTGCCGGCTTATTGCACGTCGATGGGCCGGATATTACTGGCGGCCCTGGATGATGCTTCGCTGCGCGACTACCTGGACCATGCCGACCTGCACGCCAAGACCAGCCGGACATTGCACACGCCCGAGGCGTTGCTCGAATGCTTGCAGGAGGTTCGTCAACAAGGCTGGTGCATCGTCGATCAGGAACTGGAACAAGGCCTGCGCTCGATCGCCGTGCCGGTCTATGACGCTTCGGGTCAGGTTGTAGCTGCGCTGAACGTCAGCACCCACGCCGGGCGGGTCAGCCGCAACGAGCTGGAACAACGATTTTTGCCAGGTTTGCTTGGGGCCAGCCGGGACTTGAGCGCGCAGCTGTTCACTTAAGCTGTTCGATAAACGCACACAGTCGGCTGCGCTGAATTGACGGTGTTTGCCTGGGCTCATTAATGTCGCGCAGCGTCATCTGGCGTTTCTTGCGTGGAATAAAAATAAAATGAACCAGCCCCAGACTTCCGTAGGCACTTGCCTCGATGTGCAGTCCTTTATCAATGCCCAACCCATCTCGCGCTATCAATGGCGAGTGGTGATTCTGTGTTTCCTGATTGTTTTCCTCGACGGCCTCGACACGGCCGCAATGGGTTTCATTGCGCCGGCACTGTCCCAGGATTGGGGGATCGATCGGGCCAGCCTTGGCCCGGTGATGAGTGCGGCGCTGATCGGCATGGTATTCGGCGCATTGGGTTCGGGCCCCTTGGCGGATCGCTTCGGGCGAAAAGTCGTGTTGGTGGGCGCCGTCGTGGTGTTCGGCGGGTTCAGCCTGGCATCGGCGTACAGCACTAATGTCGACCAACTGCTGGTGCTGCGCTTCCTCACAGGCCTGGGCCTGGGCGCCGGGATGCCGAACGCCACCACCTTGTTGTCGGAATACACCCCGGAGCGCAAGAAGTCGCTGTTGGTCACCAGCATGTTCTGCGGCTTCAACCTCGGCATGGCCGGCGGCGGGTTCATCTCGGCCAAGTTGATCCCGGCTTTTGGCTGGCACAGCCTGTTGATGATTGGCGGAGTCTTGCCGCTGATCCTGGCGGTCGTGTTGTTGTTCTGGTTGCCGGAATCGGCGCGTTATCTGGTGGTGCGCAACCGTGGCACCGACAAGGTGCGCAAGACCCTGGCGCCGATTGACCCGCAGACCGTCGCCCAGGCGGCAAGCTTTAGCGTCCCCGAACAGAAGACCGTGAAGGCGCGTAACGTACTCGCGGTGATTTTCTCCGGCACCTACAGCGCCGGCACCTTGTTGCTGTGGCTGACGTATTTCATGGGGCTGGTGATTGTTTATCTGCTGACCAGTTGGCTGCCGACCCTGATGCGCGACAGCGGCGCGAGCATGGAGCAGGCCGCGTTTATCGGCGCGTTGTTCCAGTTTGGCGGCGTGCTGAGCGCAGTGGGGGTCGGTTGGGCGATGGATCGGTTCAATCCGCACAAGGTCATCGGCATTTTCTATCTGATGGCCGGGCTGTTTGCCTACGCGGTAGGGCAGAGCCTGGGCAACATTACCCTGCTCGCGACCTTAGTGCTGGTGGCTGGCATGTGCGTCAACGGCGCTCAGTCGGCGATGCCGTCCCTGGCGGCGCGTTTTTACCCGACCCAGGGCCGGGCCACTGGCGTTTCCTGGATGCTCGGCATCGGCCGGTTCGGCGCGATTCTCGGTGCGTGGATGGGCGCCACGTTGTTGGGGTTGGGCTGGAATTTCGAACAGGTCCTGACCGCATTGGTGATTCCCGCAGCCCTGGCGGCCACGGCGGTGGTGATCAAGGGCATCGTCAGCCATGCGGATGCGACCTGAGTTATCCACCTGCACGAACGCTGAGTCCGCAACTGTGGCGAGGGAAGCACCCTCGCCAAGTTTTGGGGTGATTTCGATTTAAGGAAATATCGATAGCCAAGCAACAATCTGTTCGATAAACGAACACTCAGTCGATTATCGGATTGTTTTGGCATTATTCCGAAGCTTAATCTTCAGGCACTCCGGCGCCGAACCTCGCGCCTTTTTTCTTCATGTCGGTCCACTGGAAAACGGGAGCCTGCCCCATGGCTGAAATCCTTTCGCTGCACGACGCGGTGAAGCAATTCGTCAACGACGGCGATACCGTCGCGCTTGAAGGCTTTACCCATCTGATTCCGACGGCGGCGGGTCATGAAATCATTCGTCAGGGCAAGAAAGACCTGACCTTGGTGCGCATGACCCCGGACCTGATCTACGACCAGTTGATCGGCGCCGGTTGTGCTCGCAAGCTGATTTTTTCCTGGGGCGGCAACCCTGGCGTGGGCTCCCTGCACCGGCTGCGCGATGCGGTCGAGAAGCAATGGCCGCATCCGCTGGAAATCGAGGAGCACAGCCATGCCGACCTGGCCAACGCCTACGTTGCTGGCGCCTCCGGCCTGCCGTTCGCGGTACTTCGGGCCTACGCCGGCTCCGACCTGCCGAAGGTCAATCCGCTGATCAAGAGCGTGACCTGTCCCTTCACCGGTGAAGTGTTGGCCGCTGTGCCTTCGGTGCGCCCGGACATCACCGTGATCCACGCCCAGAAAGCCGACCGCAAGGGCAACGTGCTGCTGTGGGGCATTCTCGGCGTGCAGAAAGAAGCTGCCCTGGCCGCCAAGCGCTGCATCGTCACCGTCGAAGAAATCGTCGATGACCTGAACGCGCCGATGAATGCCTGCGTGCTGCCGACCTGGGCATTGAGCGCCGTCTGCCACGTCCCCGGCGGCGCCCATCCGTCCTACGCTCACGGTTACACCGAGCGTGACAACCGTTTCTACCAAGCGTGGGACCCGATCGCCCGGGACCGTGAGACCTTTACCGCATGGATCAACGAATACATCCACGGCACTCGGGATTTCAGTGAATTCCAGGCCCGGTTGGCAGCCGCTTCGCAGGTGAAACCATGACCTACTCCACCAATGAAATGATGACGGTCGCCGCGGCGCGTCGCTTGAAAAACAATGCCGTGTGTTTCGTTGGCATCGGCCTGCCGTCGAAAGCGGCCAACCTGGCGCGGCTGACCTCGTCCCCTGATGTAGTGCTGATCTACGAGTCCGGCCCGATCGGCGCCAAGCCCAGCGTATTGCCGTTGTCCATCGGCGACGGTGAACTGGCGGAAACCGCGGACACTGTCGTTCCGACCGGTGAGATTTTTCGCTACTGGTTGCAGGGCGGGCGTATCGACGTCGGTTTCCTTGGCGCCGCCCAGGTGGACCGTTTCGGCAATATCAACACCACGGTGGTCGGCGACTACCACCAGCCCAAAGTGCGCCTGCCGGGGGCCGGTGGCGCGCCGGAAATCGCCGGTTCGGCCAAGAGCGTGTTGATCATCCTCAAGCAGTCGGCGCGTTCGTTTGTCGAAAAGCTGGATTTCATCACCTCGGTCGGCCATGGCGAAGGCGGCGATTCGCGCAAGCGTCTTGGCCTGCCGGGCGCCGGCCCGGTGGGCATCATCACCGACTTGTGCATCATGGAGCCGGAAGCCGGCAGCCATGAATTCGTCGTCACCGCGCTGCACCCAGGCGTGACCCGTGAGCAGGTCATCGCGGCCACCGGATGGGCGATCCGTTTCGCCGACCAGGTGCAAACCACCGCCGAGCCGACCGAAGTGGAGCTGCGCGCACTGCGCGACCTGGAAGCTCGTACCGCGGCGGCCCACGGCCAGGCACCGGGAGAAGCCTGATGCGCGACGTGTATATCTGTGATGCGATTCGAACCCCTATCGGGCGGTTTGGCGGCGGTTTGTCCGCTGTGCGTGCCGATGATCTGGCGGCCGTGCCGATCAAGGCATTGATGGAGCGTAATCCGTCGGTGGACTGGAGCGCGGTGGACGAGGTGTTCCTCGGCTGCGCCAACCAGGCCGGCGAAGACAACCGCAACGTGGCGCGCATGGCGCTGCTGCTGGCGGGCCTGCCGCAGAGCATTCCCGGCGTGACCCTCAACCGTCTTTGCGCTTCGGGTATGGACGCCGTCGGCACTGCGTTCCGCGCCATCGCCAGCGGCGAGATGGAACTGGCGATTGCCGGCGGCGTGGAGTCGATGTCCCGCGCGCCGTTCGTGATGGGCAAGGCCGACGCGGCGTTCTCGCGCAACATGAAGCTGGAAGACACCACCATCGGCTGGCGCTTCATCAACCCGTTGATGAAAGCCCAGTACGGCGTGGATGCGATGCCGCAGACCGCCGACAACGTCGCCGATGACTACGCCGTGTCCCGCGCCGACCAGGACGCCTTCGCCTTGCGCAGTCAACAGCGCACGGCGGCAGCCCAAGCGGCAGGCTTTTTCGCCGAAGAAATCGTCCCGGTGCGCATTGCCCATAAGAAAGGCGAAACCGTCGTCGAGCAGGATGAGCATCCTCGCGCGGACACCACGCTGGAAACCTTGAGCAAACTCAAACCGGTCAATGGGCCGGACAAGACAGTCACCGCCGGCAATGCCTCAGGCGTCAACGATGGCGCGGCGGCGATGATCCTGGCGTCGGCCGAAGCGGTGAAGAAACACGGCTTGACCCCTCGGGGTAAAGTGCTCGGCATGGCCAGCGCCGGCGTCGCACCACGGGTGATGGGCATCGGCCCGGTGCCAGCGGTGCGCAAACTGACTGAGCGCCTGGGCCTGGCGGTCGCCGATTTTGATGTGATCGAGCTTAACGAAGCCTTTGCCAGCCAGGGCTTGGCGGTGCTGCGTGATTTGGGGCTGGCGGACGATGCACCGCAGGTCAACCCGAACGGTGGCGCCATTGCCTTGGGCCATCCACTGGGCATGAGCGGGGCGCGCTTGGTCATGACCGCGCTGCACCATTTGGAAAAGACCGGCGGCAAGAAAGGCCTGGCAACCATGTGCGTTGGCGTCGGCCAAGGCCTGGCGCTGGCCATCGAGCGCGTCTGACGGGTCGTCTACTAATAAGAAATCGAGGAATGCTTCATGACTGACAAGCCTGGTTATCGTCGCCCTCAAGCGGGCACCCAGCCGGAGTATCTGCACCCGCCGTACCAGTCCACCAACCTGCGCTCGCCTTCCAAGCCGTTGGTGTATTTGCCTCACTCGCTGTCGGAAATTACCGGGCCGACTGTAGGCGCTGACCGCTTGCAGGAGAAAGATCACGACCTCACCGCCCAACATGCCGGCGAGCCACTGGGTGAGCGGATCATCATTCACGGGCGCGTGCTGGATGAGCACGGCCAGCCGGTGCCGGGCATCCTGGTGGAGATCTGGCAAGCCAACGCCGCCGGTCGCTATAACCATGACCGAGACAACCATGACGCACCGCTGGACCCGAACTTCACCGGCACCGGTCGCACCGTGACCGATGCCGATGGTTGGTATCAGTTTCAGACGATCAAGCCCGGCGCCTATCCGTGGGGTAATCACCCCAACGCCTGGCGCCCGGCGCACATCCATTTCTCACTGTTCGGGCCGAGTATCCTGACGCGCCTGGTCACGCAGATGTATTTCCCTGGTGATCCGTTGCTGGAGTACGACCCGATCTATAACTGCGTGCCGGACACCCGCGCCAAGGAACGCCTGATCGCCAGTTTCGACCTGGAAAAAACCGTCCCCCACTACGCCCTCGGTTATCGCTGGGACATCGTCTTGCGCGGCCGCGAAGCCACGCCGATGGAGAAATAAGATGACGCTCAACGCCACAACATCCCACACCGTCGGCCCGTACTACCACATCGGTCTGACGTGGCTGAACCGCGAAGACCTGACCGACGCCCAGACGCTTGGCCAGCGCGTGGCGATCACCGGGCAGGTGGTCGACGGCAACGAACAGTTCGTCAACGACGCCATGCTGGAAGTCTGGCAGGCCAACGCCGCGGGTAAATATGCTCACCCGGAAGACGACCAGGACAAACCGCTGGACCCGCATTTTGACGGTTTCGGCCGGGTGCCGGTCGATGCCGAAGGGCGTTTCCGTTTCACCACCATCAAGCCGGGCACCGTGCCGGGGTTGGGCGGTACGACCCAGGCACCGCATCTTGTCGTGCTGGTGTTCGCCCGCGGGTTGGTCAAGCATTTGCTGACACGCATCTACTTCGACGATGAGCCGGCCAACGAAGCTGACCCGCTCCTGGCCTGCGTGCCCGAAGAGCGTCGCGGCACAATCATCGCCAAGCCGGATACATCGGGCGTGTACCAATGGAACGTAATTCTCCAGGGTACTGACGCCGAGACAGTGTTCTTCGATTACTGATTGAAAACCCCCGTGGCGAGGGAGCTTGCTCCCGCTGGCTTGCGCAGCAAGCCCATGACAGGCGACGCGGTGTATCAAAGCAGCGCGGAGCCTGGTTTTGCGACTGCTGCGCAGCCGAGCGGGAGCAAGCTCCCTCGCCACGGATGGCCAGACTGTGGAACGGGACTGTTACCAAGTGTGTCTAGACTTGGTCAGTCCCAAACGAGTGAATAACCCATGACCACCCCAATCAGTCACTACACCGGTGAGGAACGCAGCAAGCGCATCTTCGCCATCGTCGGTGCCTCATCCGGCAACCTGGTCGAATGGTTCGACTTCTACGTCTATGCGTTCTGCGCGATTTATTTCGCCCCGGCGTTCTTTCCCTCGGACAACCCGACGGTGCAATTGGTCAACACGGCCGGCGTGTTCGCCGCCGGCTTCCTGATGCGACCCATTGGCGGTTGGATCTTTGGTCGAGTGGCGGACCGTCACGGGCGCAAGAATTCGATGATGATCTCGGTGATGATGATGTGCTTCGGCTCGTTGCTCATCGCCTGCCTGCCGACCTACAAGGACATCGGCGTCTGGGCACCGGTGCTGCTGTTGTTCGCCCGTTTGTTGCAAGGCCTGTCGGTGGGCGGCGAATACGGCACCACCGCCACCTACATGAGCGAAGTCGCCCTCAAGGGCCAACGCGGCTTTTTCGCCTCGTTCCAGTACGTGACGCTGATCGGCGGGCAACTATTGGCGGTGTCGCTGGTGGTGGTCCTGCAACAATTTCTCAGCGAAGAAGAGTTGCGCGCCTATGGCTGGCGGATCCCATTCGTGGTGGGCGCCGCGGCCGCATTGATTTCCCTGTTCCTGCGGCGCTCGCTGAAGGAAACCAGCAGTAAGGAAATGCGCGAAAACAAGGACGCCGGCAGCATTACGGCGCTGTTTCGCGACCACAAGGCCGCGTTTATTACCGTACTGGGCTACACCGCTGGCGGGTCGCTGATTTTCTATACCTTCACCACCTACATGCAGAAATACCTGGTGAACACCGCCGGCCTGCACGCCAAGACCGCCAGCTACATCATGACCGGTGCTCTGTTCCTTTATATGTGCATGCAGCCGCTGTTCGGCATGCTGGCGGACAAGATCGGTCGACGCAATTCCATGCTCTGGTTCGGCGGCTTGGGTGCCTTGTGTACCGTGCCGATCCTGTTGACCCTAAAAAGCATCAGCAGCCCGTTCCTGGCGTTTGTCCTGATTACGTTGGCCCTGGCGATCGTCAGTTTCTATACCTCCATCAGCGGCCTGGTGAAAGCCGAAATGTTTCCACCGCAAGTGCGGGCACTGGGAGTAGGGTTGGCTTACGCGGTGGCCAATGCGATTTTTGGTGGATCGGCCGAATACGTCGCCTTGAGCCTGAAGGCCCAGGGCATGGAGAACGCCTTTTATTGGTATGTCACGGTGATGATGGTGGTGGCGTTCCTGTTCAGCCTGCGCCTGCCCAAGCAGCCGGCGTATTTGCACCATGACCTTTGACTCATCGCGCCAGCCAGTGGGCCCGCGCATTAAGGACTGTCTATGAGCGAACGACCGGGCAATCAGCTGTTCGATGCCTATTTCACCGCCCGCGACATGCGCGAGGTGTTCTGCGATGCGGGGCGGGTCCAGGCGATGCTGGATGTCGAGGCGGCACTGGCGCGGGCCGAGGCGCGGGTAGGGTTGATTCCCCAAGACGCAGTGGCGCCGATCGAGAACGCCTGTCGCGCCCAACTGTACGATTTTTCGCAGTTGAGCGAAGCAATCGCCAGCGCTGGCAACTCGGCAATCCCGCTGGTCAAGGCGCTGGGCAAGCGCATCGCCGCCCAGAGCGCCGAGGCTGAGCGCTACGTACACTTGGGCGCCACCAGCCAGGATGTGATGGACAGCGGGCTGGTACTGCAATTGCGCCAGGCGTTGGGCTTGATCGAGGACGAGTTGGCGCAACTGGCCGCCACCCTGGCCCGACAAGCCGAACGCTACGCCGCCACACCGCTGGCCGGGCGCACCTGGTTGCAACACGCAACCCCGGTGACCCTGGGCATGAAGATCGCCGGTTGGCTGGGAGCGATCACCCGCAGTCGCCAACGCTTGCGAGAACTCAAGCCGCGCTTGCTGGTGCTGCAATTTGGCGGCGCCTCCGGGACGCTCGCCGCGTTGGGTGAGCAGGCGCTGCCGGTCGCCGAAGCCTTGGCCGCCGAACTGCAACTGAACCTGCCGGAGCAGCCGTGGCATACCCAGCGCGATCGTTTGGTGGAGTTCGGCGCGGTGCTGGGCTTGATCGCCGGCAGCCTGGGCAAGTTGGGGCGCGACGTCAGCCTGTTGATGCAGACCGAGGCTGGCGAAGCGTTCGAACCTTCGGCGCCGGGCAAGGGCGGTTCGTCCACCATGCCCCACAAGCGCAACCCGGTGGGCGCGGCCGTGTTGATTGGCGCGGCGACGCGGGTACCAGGCCTGGTGTCGACATTGTTCAGCGCCATGCCCCAAGAGCACGAACGTAGCCTGGGCCTGTGGCACGCTGAATGGGAAACCCTGCCGGAAATCTGCTGCCTGGTGTCCGGTGCCCTGCAACAGGCGCGGCTGCTGGCCGAAGGGCTGGAAGTGGATGCGACGCGTATGGCCCGCAACCTGGAACTGACCCAAGGGCTGGTGCTGGCCGAAGCGGTGAGCATCGTCCTGGCCCGGTGTGTCGGGCGCGACACGGCGCATCATTTGCTTGAGCAATGCTGCAAGCGAGCCGTGGCCGAGCAGCGACATTTGCGTGATGTGCTGGCGGATGAACCCCAAGTTACTGCGCAGTTGTCCGCGAGCGAACTCGATCAATTGCTCGACCCGGCTCATTACCTCGGCCAAGCCCAGACCTGGGTCGCCCGAGCGGTGGCCGAACACCTTGCCTTGAATGCCTGATAGGAGATTGTTGTGGGATTGGTCAAACTCGCCGAGGGCGAACTGAACTATTGTTTTGATGAGCGGCGATTGGACGGGCCACAAGACGCCCCGGTGCTGGTGCTCTCCAACTCCCTGGGCACCGACCTGCACATGTGGGACGAGCAGGTCCCGGCCTTCAGCGAACACTTTCGCGTGCTGCGTTTCGACACCCGTGGCCACGGCCAGTCGCTGGTCACCGAAGGTCCCTACAGCATCGAACAGTTGGGCCGCGATGTGTTGGCGATGCTCGATCAGTTGAACATCGACAAGGCGCATTTCTGTGGCTTGTCCATGGGTGGCTTGATCGGCCAGTGGCTAGGGATCAATGCCGGCGAGCGCCTGCACAAATTGGTGGTGTGCAACACCGCCGCCAAGATCGGCGACCCGTCGGTGTGGAACCCGCGCATCGAAACCGTACTGCGCGATGGCAAGGCCGCGATGGTGGCCTTGCGTGATGCGTCGATTGCCCGTTGGTTCACGCCTGATTTTGCCGAGTCCCATCCGGACAAGGCCAAGAAAATCACCGACATGCTCGCCGCGACGTCGCCTCAGGGCTACGCGGCCAACTGTGCCGCCGTGCGCGATGCCGATTTCCGCGAGCAGTTGTCTGCGATTCGCGTGCCGCTGTTGGTGATCGCCGGCACTGAAGATGCGGTGACACCGCCGTCGGGTGGGCACTTTATCCAAGAGCGGGTCAGTGGCGCCGAGTACGCCGAATTCCATGCCGCGCACCTGTCCAACGTCCAGGCCGGCGCGGCGTTCAGTGCGCGGGTCGTGGATTTCCTGATTGATTCTGGCCGTGCCTGAGGAGTTTTTTGTGGACGAGAAACAACGTTACGACGAAGGCATGCAAGTACGCCGCGCGGTACTGGGCGATGCCCACGTCGATCGCAGCCTTGATGCCCTGACTGAATTCAACAGCGAATTCCAGGAAATGATCACCCGCCACGCCTGGGGCGACATCTGGACCCGCCCGGGCCTACCGCGTCATACCCGTAGCCTGATCACCATCGCCATGTTGATCGGCATGAACCGCAACGAGGAACTCAAGCTGCACCTGCGCGCCGCCGCCAACAACGGCGTGAGCCGCAGCGAGATCAAGGAAGTGATCATGCAGAGCGCCATCTACTGTGGCATCCCGGCGGCCAATGCGACTTTTCACTTGGCCGAGTCGGTTTGGGATGAGTTGGGCGTGGAATCGCGCGGTTGAGACATACCCTGTGCGAGCGGGCTTGCTCGCGATAGCGATGGGTCAGTTGGCATCGGCACCCTCTGACCCACCCCTTTGGCTTACAACAAGCTGATCGGATAGCTGACGATCAAGCGGTTCTCATCGAACTCATTGACGTTGAAATCCCGGCGCATCGTCGAGTTACGCCATTTCACGTTGAGGCTCTTGAGCGCGCCGCTCTGCACGGTGTAGGCCAATTCACTTTCACGGCCCCATTCCTTGCCATCGTCGACCGTGGCGGTGTGCACGTTGTCGCCGCTGATGTAGCGGTTCATCAGGGTCAGGCCC